>DASWTL010000350.1:0-4759 GCA_036402155.1 Sphingobacteriaceae bacterium
TCAGTATCCTGATAGTTAATACCCTCCCATTGATATGTTGGACCCAACGAAACAGCTAATTTCATAATATCCCCTTCAGTATCAACACCATTAAGCAAATGCACCTTATATCTGTTCAGTATGGTATCGTTTTGAGCATAGGCTGGGGTAAGAAGAAGAGAGAAAATTACAATAAAACTGCCCTTTTTAAACATTACTTACATTTCAAATTTTTATACCGATGCAGGATCTCTGCAAAATAATAATCCGCATAAATTAGGGGGACGTCAATATCCGCATTTTTAGGATAATTGCCAACGCCATGCATTAAAAGAAATCCAGTAAGCTGTGGAAGTCATCGTAATTTTGATTATTATCATAAATTTCAGTTTTCAATCGTACCCTCACAGATCCTGAATTAAATGGATATTATTTAGTAGAAGATAGACTATCTTACACTAAATAAAAAACAATACACCTTCTAAAATTAGCATTATCACATAACTACTGCTTATATTTACTTACAAATGGACAATGTTACGGAAGAACCAAAAAAGGTTAAAGAAGGCTTTGTTGGTCAACAAATGATCGTGCTTCCTCCCGATATAAAAAAAACAGTGACTAAAAACCCTCTTATAAAGGGGTTATATCTCACCGCTATCGGATACTATCCACGTGCCAGTTATCACGATCGCGAGCGAAGATCAGGCAGCCCACAGCATATTTTGCTTTATTGTTTAGATGGCAAGGGTTTTATTCAAATAGGCAAAAAGAAATATGACCTGAAGCCCAATACCTATTTTATTATCCCCAAAGGGATACCACACCATTATGGTACCAGCATCTCTGAACCATGGAGTATATACTGGGCCCACTTTTGCGGAGAAAATTCGGATCTGCTTTTAAGCCGATACACCAGAGATTCAGCCCCGGAAGTTCAAATGGTACCTTACGATGAACAGCGGATCGGGCTGTTTAAGCTGATCTTCTCCATGCTGGAAAATAATTACAGCACCAGGAATATAGAATTAGTGAATATAAAAATGCAGGAACTATTGTGTTCGTTTATTTATCATGAAGAATTATATCCTTCATACTATTCAACTGATAATATAAGCAGTTCAATAAAATTCATGAAAGAGAATCTGGTTAATTCATATAGTATAAAGGAACTTGCATCTCACTTAAATTATTCCGTATCTCATTACTCAGAGCTTTTTAAGAAAAAAACAGGCTGCTCACCTATACAGTATTTTAATCAACTGAAAATACAAAAGTCTTGTCAGTTATTATTTTTCACAGATCTGAACATCAAAGAAATATGTGTAAAAACCGGTTTTGAAGATCCCTATTATTTTTCAAGAATTTTTAAGAAACTAATGGGAATATCCCCTTCAAAATATCGCAATATGTATAAAAAATAATCTATTTTACTATCCGCGATGCCGCTCTTTTATCTGCCTCCCTCTTATTTCACTTCGAATCTGTATCTTCCGGAACCAACCGAAACTACCGTCCGGCCGCTTTGAATACCCTTTAACGTTATCCCTTCTACCTCACCTACAGATTTACCAGATTCATAAACACGCTGACCTTCATTGGATGGCATATAAATAGTGGCATAAGTGTTTGCTGGGATGTCAACTGAAAGCAGAAATGTTTCACCCTCCTTTCGCCAATCGCTGGTTATTTGCCCATATGGGGACATATAACTTACCCGTGCAGATGTTACATCACCAACCGGTTCAGGCTTAATATCTATTTTATTTAGGGCTATAGCTCCTTCTGCTGACCGGATACCACCCAGTCCGCTATAAAACCATTCCATCAAATGTCCAAGCATAAAATGATTATTTGAAACAAATCCATAAGCCTGCCATGATTCAGTTAAGGCTGTAGCTCCATGTTCCAATTGCCATCCATACCCTGGTACATCTGTGCGGCTATTCATATCGTAGATGACATCCGAACGTCCCTCTTCCTCCAGTACACGCAATAAATACCGGTAACCTATATCGCCAGCCGACAAACTGTTATTCCGGCTCCTGATCTCATTTACCATATTCTCAACAACAGCATCCTTATATTGAGGTTCAACCAATTTCATATAAACGGCCATGGCATTAGCCGTCTGGCTACCTGTAGAATATTGTTTGGTCTCTTTATTGAAAAACTTCGCATTAAATGCCGCTTTTACAGCTGCTGCCCGATTCTGATACTTTTCAAAATCCGCCTGCTTATTCAGCAGCTTTGCTATTTTAGTAAGGATGGTCAAATCATAATAATAGATCGCTGTTGCTGTAACCGATTTCGGGGTGAGCTGCGCTTCACCAGGTCTTTTAGGGCCAATATCAAACCAATCTCCCAAACCATGTGAAAGAATGTTGCCGCTTGATTTTTTGTCCAGGTAATCTGCATACTTCTGCATCATGGGATAACTTTCTTCCAAAACCTGCTTATCACCATACCATTCATATAAATACCATGGAAGGATGATACCATTGCTGCCCCATTCGGGCGAGTCCCTGAAACCACCATTAAACTGAACATATTCCGGGGCAATATCCGGTATCAGGCCATCTTCTGTTTGCGAAACGATCATATCCCGGACCACTTTGCGGCACAATGATGCAATGTCATAGCTATACCGCACAGAGGCTCCTACCAGGTGGGCTTCCTCAAGCCAGCCTAATTTTTCGCGATGCGGACAATCAGTGAATACGCTTACCATATTGCTTTTTATAGCCCAATCAATCAGCTTATCTGTTTTATTGAATAGCTGGTTAGACGATGTGAACTGGCCTGCACGTTCTGCAGCATTACGCATGTGGAGGCTTTCCAGTTTGGCTATTACAGGCAGCGATTTCGGATTGCTTTCTTTCTGAGGTACCGCGCCTTCAACCTGGATATACCTGAAGCCATAATAGGTGAACCGAGGTTGAAATACTTCAACTCCCCCGCCTTTTAAAATGAAATCATAGTAATGCGGCGCTCCGGATGCAGATTGATTAACCGTTCCATCTGAATTCAAAAGCTCACCGGGTATCAACCTGACCTTAGCGCCCTTATTTCCCGTAACTGTTAATTTGGGAATTGCTGATGCATTTTGACCCATATCATAAACCCACACGCCAGGTTTTGGTTGCGTGATCTTCTGGACAGAAAAGGATACAAATATTTTTAACGGAGCTGCCGTTTGGGAGTTCAATACGCGGGGGCCTTTTACAACCAGCGCATTTTTCCATGATCTTTCGTTAAACCCGGGAATATCCCAACCGGGCTGTTCAAGTGTAGCGTTATAATCTTCACCTCCATAAATACTGGTATAGGTAATCGGAGAGGCTGATGTTTTCCATGTTTCATCTGTTATTATGTGCTGTGTTGATCCGTCTTTATATTCAACTAGCAAGGTGGCAATCAACTTAGGAAACCCGAACGCTCCGGTTATTTTCCTGTATCGGCTATCCCTGGGAATAAAATAAAAACCATTGCCGAGCATGACACCTAAAGCATTTTTCCCTCTTTTCAAGCTATTTGTGAGGTCGAATGTAACATATAATGCATGCTCATCATACTTTGTCCACCCCGGATCAAGAAAATGGTCGCCCACTTTTTTACCGTTCAGACTTAAATCAAAATGGCCCAATCCAGAGATGAACATGGTAGCCTGTTTTACCGGTTTATTAATTTCAATTTCTTTACGAAATAATGGAAGGATATCATTTAACTCCCCTAAATCCTTAGGCCCCCGCTGATGAATTGCAGGGACAATTACCTGTGATTTCGGAAGTTCCTGATAAGCAATCCATTTAGCCCCTTTCCAATCTGCACTGGTTAATAACCCCATTTGCCATCTTGCAGGCGCACTCCATCCGGACGACTTCCTATGATTATCCCAGATCATTACTTTCCAGTAATAAATACCTGCAGGTTTAAGAGCGGTTCCCGAATAAGGTATCTGAATTGATTCACCTGACAGCACTTTTTCTGAATCCCAGATATTCCCGACATTTCTTTTTAAAGATTTTTCATTGTCGGCAACAAGGATTCGATATGCCGATTGACTGATATTACGTTTTTCTGATTGCAATTGCCAGCTTAACCGCGGGAACCTGGATTCAACACCTAAAAGATTTTCCTGGTATTCACAGCGAAGGTTTCCGACCCCGGTTTTTTGAGAAAAGACATTTAAACATGCTATTTGCACAAGAAAAAACAGTAAGAGCCAGGTCTTTTTCAAAATGGATTTATTCATGAGATAATTCGAATCTGCTAGTTTAGTTATGAATTTGCAGGCAATATACTTGATGATATTTTATTTATGAGTATTGCTCAATAAAAAAATGGCCGAAGAAAACTTATTGAATCAACTTTCATGTAACGGCACCAGTCCCGAACCCTTTAATTTTCAGTGTTTGCAGGAAGCATACGGAAGTTAGTTTTTGAGAAAACCAGAGAGCAACAGTGAAATGGAGAGAAAATGAGCAAACCTGGCCCGTATATAAGTACTGGCGGTGTTTAGTTGATTTTGTACTGTTTTTTGAGAAATGCCTAATTGATTTGAAATTTCACGGGTAGAAAGCTCATCATAATAATGCATCACAAATATCTTTCTTCGTTTTTCTGGCAATGCTTTAATCCATAGTTCAACCAGTCTGACCAATTCCTTTTCAAGCAATAGCCCATCTGAACTAAAAGGAGAGGCAACCATCTCTTCAAATACCTTTAAGAATTCTGAGCCATTAGGTTGCAGCTTTACTGATTGCTTGTAAACCTGAAA
>DASWTL010000351.1:0-5455 GCA_036402155.1 Sphingobacteriaceae bacterium
GGATGGCATCCCTTTAACAAAACCGGAGCCATCAAAAACTGGATAATTGAGGATGGAGCCCTTGTTTGTTTGGGCGTTGCAGAAGGTGATACGGGCGGCGATATTGTATCAGACAAAGAATATGAGAACTTTGAACTAAGCTGGGACTGGAAGATCGAGTCGGGCGGCAATAGCGGTGTCATGTACCACGTAATTGAAGGATCGCAGTACAAAGCACCATACGAAACAGGTCCAGAGTATCAAATGATCGATGATCTGGGATATCCCGGAAAGCTGGAAGAGTGGCAGAAGACCGGGGCAGATTATGCTATGAATCTGCCTAACGAAAAGAAGAAAGCAAAACCCGCCGGAGAATGGAATTCAAGTAAGATCATTTTTAACAATGGCCATGTAGAGCATTGGCTGAACGGTGAAAAAATTGTAGAATTCCAGGCATGGGATGCAAACTGGATACAGAAAAAGACCACCGGAAAATGGAAAGATTTTCCAGATTACGGTTCTGCCAAACGGGGCCGGATTGCATTACAGGATCATGGCAGAAAAGCATATTTTAAGAATATCCTGATTAAAGAATTGGAATAGACGCCGGTCGGTTACAACTATACTGGTGGTAGTAGCATTCGCTTTCTGGTCGTAGCCTTCCGCTACGACCTTTTTTATTATTGTCTAATAAACAGCGTCTCCCCGACTCGATAAAATCGTATACAAACATAGTAACCGTTATAAAATGAATAACTCTTTGACCTTTACATAACAGAAGTTTATTAATCCTTCTCCATATTATCTTTGGAATAGTGAACAACCTTCTTACGCGCTAAATGTCGGTATGGTCGCAACCAATCTGGTGCATGCCCAGGTATTCCATGAAAAAAATATGTTTGTGAAAACAATGATGAATGCAAAGACATTAATCAATAAGTTACCTTAGAGAATGGTTGTTAACGGGATTAACTAATTTTAAAATGAAGTTTACCGAAGAAACTTTAAAGCAAATTCTCGAGGCATTTAACCGGCATGACCTTGATGCGATCATGGAATATTTCTCAGATGATTGCTCATTTGATTTCCCAAGGGGACCCGAATTTTATGGACAGCGCTTTACTGGGAAAGCACAGGTGCGGGAGGCGCTTGCGGGACGTTTTAAAGGAATTCCGGATGTTCACTACGGAGATGACAGTCATTGGATCTCAGCCGATGGGAATATGGGTGTATCAGAATGGACACTTACCGGAACTACAACTTCAGGGGTTAATTTGAAAGTACGGGGATGTGATCTTTGGACATTTAAAAATGGAAAGATTACCAAAAAGAATTCCTTCTGGAAAATAGTAGAGTAGACATGATGGGTTAACATTTCATTTAGCTTAATGCTGGGCGATATGCTGTCCCTGGCGGGGGTTAGGGGGTGGATGGATATAAATGTATTATTTTCCACCTCCGCCTGCGGCACCTCTCCGCCCGGATGGCCGCCAGTCGGACGGGCGCCTGCGGAGGACATGCATGGCGCTTTAGCATTGCAATAAACAGTTAACATTATTATTTTCTGAAATGATGCTGGACGCCATACTGTCCCCCGCCGGCGGGGATTAGGGGGTGGATGAGAATAATCATATTTTCAACCCATACAACGACATGGATATCACCGCTATTCGGGATGTTAAGCTTTAGCGCATCCCTTACCACCGATAAAGGCAGATCTGTAATCTGACAGACTAATTTTTTCGGGATTAGAAATCCCTTCTTATCTTCAGTTCGACACCGCCCTGCGGAAGATGGCGAACAGCTGACTCGGGCGACGTTAACCCCATCCAAATCATTCAGGAATTTAATGATTGGCAGTGGTGCTATCAGTGAGATTGCCACACTCCAATACACTTGCCCGCGCTTCGGTTCGCAATGACGGTTGGGTAAGGGTTATGCAGAGCACTCCATGTACTGTAAACAATACCAGGCTTATTCTAAAACCTGTAAACTTATAACAGGACAATTAATAATCGCCTAATAGGTCAATGTTATTCCCGCTCCATAGCCCATGTCGCTGTCATAATGGGTTGATAACGAAAAGTATTTAGTGAGTACATAACTTAACCCACCCATATATTCTTTATCTGTATTACCCATAATTTTAGCCCTGAGCCGGCTTGAAACAGGAATATCTTCCCGCATTAACTGAAATCTCACCTTCCCTCTCGTGTCAATCCGGGCCTCGGCATTAAATAATAACGGTAACGTGTATTGGATACCCGCAACAAACTCCTTCCGGTTATTCTGGTTCGTTAACTGTCCAAAAAGATTTTTCTCACTTTCATCAGCCATGGGGTTATAATGGTAATCAAATCCTATAAAAGGAAACAACCATTGCATTTTACCCAGATACCGGCCTATATACGTCTCACTTTCATAACCATGTTCTTTATTGAGTCCAACCCTCCACTCGGTGGATAGCTGGAAGCGGGTATTGGCCAGCATGGCTTCGCCATCGCTCCCATTACTTTCCAATCCCACCTTACCCATCAAATGGAATTTACGGTCATCCGAAAAGAGCTTCCGCTGTGCAAGTTTGGGGTTCGGGATTTCAGGATTTGGCGGAGAATCCAGATACCGGATGATATTGCCCATACCACTCATCATATGATACAGGATATGACAATGGAAGAACCAGTCGCCGCTTTCTGTGGCTGCAAATTCGATAGTATCCCGTTCCATAGGCATAATGTCCAGTACGTTTTTTAACGGCGCATACTCGCCCTTACCGTTTATTACCCTGAAATCATGCCCGTGCAGATGCATAGGGTGCCGCATCATGGAATTGTTATACATGATTATCCTGACATTCTCACCCTTTTTAATTAAGATCTTGTCCGACTCTGAAACCGTTTTATTATTAATTGTCCATACATACCGGTTCATATTGCCGGTTAATTCAAAATAAAGCTCACGCAAAGGTCCGGGCCGCAGCGTTGTTTTTTCCGGGGCCTTCAGCATCCCATAATTAAGGGTAACCATGTCCTGCCCCCCGGCCATATTCATCCCATGCATGCTATGCATATCATGACCCGTCATTTCCTGCGATTTTTTAGCTGTATCACCTTGCGGGGCAGCAGCTTCCGGTTTATCCAGATCAATTATTTCATCGGGTGCTTCTTTTGTTCTTCCATAATCTTCTCCGGTAGATTCAGGATACATGACACTGTTCATATCCATCTGCTGATTACTCATCTCCATCCCCATGGGTTCCATATCCCCGTTCATCTTCATCATTCCGTTCATCATCTTCATACCCTCAAAGTACTTTAACTTACCCAGCGGGGTTGCCGGCATTTGCATTCCATCACCCAGCCATATCGATGCAGACTTGGTGCGGTCTTCCGCTGTAGCCAGAAATTCATAGCTCATATCCTCGGGGATGGTAACTATAACATCATACGTTTCTGCAACAGCTATAATCAACCGGTCCACTTCCACAGGTTCCACATCATTTCCGTCATTAGCTACAACAGTAATTTTTCCACCGGCATACGTGAGCCAGAAATAAGTTGAGGCACCACCATTTACAATGCGCAGCTTTACTTTATCGCCGGCCTTAAAGCGGGAATATTTTATTGCGGGCTTTCCGTTGGCTAAAAACTTCTCGTAGTAAACATCGCTCACATCCATAGCGGTCATTCGCTTCCATTCATTAATAACCTTTGTTTTAAAATAACCCTTACTTATCGCTTCAGCATAGCTTTGTGTTGCCCCCTTTTTTATGGCAAACCAATCAGTAGCACTATGCAGCGATCGGTCAACCTCCATGGGTTTCATGTCAGTCCAGTCACTTAAAACCAGCGGGATTGCCGGAATAGATGGCTCGTTAGGTTTATTAAAGATCAATGCGCCATACATTCCGCTTTGTTCCTGCATTTTGGTATGGCTATGGTACCAGTATGTACCATTTTGTATCACCTTAAACGTATACAAATAGGTAGAATGCGGTTTTATTGGCATTTGAGTCAGGTATGGAACCCCGTCAAACCGGTTAGGCAGAAAAACACCGTGCCAGTGTACAGATGTTTCCACATCCATTTGGTTATGAACATATATTTCAGCAGTATCGCCCTCGGTAAAGGTTAGTGTAGGAGCCGGTATACTGCCATTAATAGCAACCCCTTTCCTGTTCTTTCCTGTAAAATTCACAGTTGTATCGTTTACATATAGATCATATCTAACGGTTTTTGGCCGGTACGCTGCCCGGGGAGTCTCCTTTTTATGTTCCGCCTTCTTATCGGATTTTTCCCCCTTGGCTTCCTCATTTAAAACCGGCGCGGGCTTGGTGGTTGCAGGTTTTTTTACAGGTGCAGGTCTGGGGGCAGATTTTTTTACTGCAGGTTTAGTATTTGCCGGTTTTCTGGCAGCTGGTTTCTTTACCGGCGCAGGTTTTGGTGCAGGCGCTTTGCTTTTCTTTTTAACCAAAGCCATTCCGCATTTGGGGCACTTCCCCGGTTTGTTACTGATCACTTCGGGATGCATAGGACAGGTATAAACATCCTGTGAAGCAGCTGTAGGAATTACTCTTTCATGAGCATGCGCGGGAACCATACGGATACCCGCCAATAATGCTATTAAAAATAAAACATGTTTCATATTAATTTTCATGGGCAGGCGTAGGCTGGATCTCGTCAATCCATTTTAGTAAGATCTTCTTTTTCTCTGCAGTAAGCCGTACTGACGGATGAAGCCAGGTATAGGATGGCATTGGCATAGTTTCATCATCTATACTTTCATATATTGCTTTTAACTTACTTTTTTCTCTTCTGGATGAGTAACCGGCAAATTCATCAAAATTCAGCTCTGATTTTCCTTCCCGGATATGCCAGGCCATCCACCAGCCCAGGGGCTGTACATGGGTATACCACGGATAACGTGTGGAATTGCTATGGCAATCGTAGCAAGACTCTTTAAGTATAGATTGGATGTTTCCAGGCATGAGGTACACTTTAGTAATATCTGAACCTGTAGGCTTTTCATTGTTCCGTGAAGGCTGAATGAACTGGATGACAACGAAAATCAGAAACAGGCTTAGAAAGATCTTTTTCTTTAAGCTCATTAATTCAGTTCTTCCTCTACAGTACCGCACTCCGGCATTTCTGAACCTAAATAAGGATTTCTTATTTCTTTGGATTCACTTAACCACCTGGCACCTTTACCCTTATTATACATGGGGCAATAGGTGTAATAAAGCTTTTGCTTGCCTCCGGCAGTTTTAACCAGGTCGTACAGATCTTCGCTTAACGTTTGAAAATGCTCACGCTGATGTTCAATATTACCGGCATTCGAACCAATATGTTCGGCATGCTCTTTGGCATCATCAATAATCTCCCGCGTTTCGCTGGACTGATTGGCCTGAGATTTTCCAAAGCTTTCCAGTGCCTTAACCAATTCACTTCCCGAGTTAGCGGCATTTTTGTCATTATCA
>DASWTL010000352.1:0-25850 GCA_036402155.1 Sphingobacteriaceae bacterium
TGTTAAAGCGTATTATTCCGGAGGGTTTAGTTTATGGCTTGAAAATAGTAAAAGACATTCTATAATAACCCGCACGTTTTTAAAAGCGTTATGGTATGCCGGCAAAATTCCAACCAAAATACTTGGCTTTGAATCGAGATTATTGTCTCCATATATTATTCTGGAAGGTAAAAATTAACCTAGCACCAAGACCCTGAAGATGCTTTAACTCAATTTCTGATTGATATAACGGATAGCGCGTTGAATAAAGGTGCCTTTTCTGTTCTTTAAAAAAGATTTGATTACTTCGTGTGCTTCGGCATTTTCTTCAATCACTTCCGGCAATGCTGATATCGGTTTAGGGTTTATTGCAACATTATAAATATCATTAATGCCGGAATGGATACCGGTTCCGTCATGTCCGATGTTATTTACCAGGGACTGCGAAGGATTTAATGTTAACCCTTCTCTAAGAAAAACAGAGGCATACCACCTGATGGCCCAGGAGTTATTTTTACCTGCTTTAAACTGGCGCATCTGCCTCCAGAAATCCATAGTGCGATCAATAGAAAATTCAGAGATCTTTTTTTGATCAAACTGCCGCATTAAAACATCTATATCAGGCTCAAAGTCTTTCCATGCCCGTTTCCAGGTAGCCCAGCCCCAGCTTGTAGCAACCCTGTAGAAAAATGTTTCCGGAAGATGATGGTTATTTAAGGGATACATGTAAGCCCCAATATGCATCACTCTGGGTTCGTCTGCATATCTGGCCAGAGCATCATTAAAATATTGAAGGGTGTATGGAGAAGTTATAAGATCATCCTCAAAAACAATGACCCTGTCATATTCATTTACCAGTTTGGTGACACCATCAATTATCGAGGCAGCGAGTCCAAAGTTGACCTGTCGTTCAACTACTTCTACACTTTTAAATCCCTCAACATCATTTATGATTTCTCTGACTTCGTTTACTTTTTTACGTTCGGCCGGGAATTTTGCGCCGTCAGAAAATATAAATAATCGGGATTCTTCTGCCAGAAAGTTTTGCTTTAAAAACTTTAGTGTTCTGCGGGTATGTTCCGGCCTGTTATAAACAAATAAAGCTATTGGAGCGAAATGCTGCATTTAATAATTTTTTTGCCGATAGGCTTAACCTTAAACCCCCAGACAATTATTTGGTTTGTAAAATACTGAAGTCGCCTTGTAAATAAACGACCCGGGGGATATTCCTGTAAAACGGAGTTCCTTAAACCCGTTTTGTTCCAGAAATTTAATACCATTCATATACTGTGGTCTTTCTGAATCATCAAGCACTACGACACCGTCATCAGTAAGTGCTGGTAAGCATTGCTTGCAGCAATTCACCCGATCACGTCCATCTACAATAATAATATGAAATTTTTCCTGACGGGTTTGAGGAACTCTGCAATAATCGCCGCCATCTGCCAGTTTACAGAAAATCATTTCTGAATTGCCCGGTTTCTGTTTAACAATTTTATCGAACCATGCTTTATCATGTTCAACAGACACAACTTTATGGGCATGCTTCGCATAAAAAAACGTGGAGTTGCCGCTCCCGAATTCAAAAATTGTGTGGGTGTTTTGTATTCTTGTTTTGATAAAATCTATAAAAGAGTAAGTGACCCATGGGATTGGATCGTTATTCTGATCAACCGGCATTCTTGAACGGAAGCTGTTAAACCAACCTATATCATGTAAATAGCCCTTTATGCCAAAGGATAATATCATTTTAAGCTTAGCAGGCTGTAACAGGCTTAGATAGGATTCTTTTCTCTTCACGGCTTTATGGCATCAACAATTAGCGAAGTATAATTTAACTCCCCATTTATATTTCTTTTGTCGTTTTCTTTCGATCTCCAAACCATTCCATCTTCAGGACCCCAAGGCAGATTATGGAAGGTTCCGTTTTCATCAAAATACTCAAGTGGTTTAACGGTAAAGCCTGCTCGCTTCAGCATCTCAGACATCGACAGGTAGGTGTACAATATTTTGTGATCATCAGCTCCTGCGCCGGTTCCGCCAGGTTTTACATAATTAATATATTCCTGTTTGGGATTATAGCCATCAGGTACCGCAATCCGAAGATGTCCTCCTGTCCTTAAGTATTTAAAACAATTAGCGGCAGCTATAAAGCCCTGTTCAGGAGTCAGGTGTTCCCAAACATGTTCAGCTATAATTGCCTTTATGGAATTTGGTTTGAAAAAGTTATCCCAATCGCTGGTATTAAGCATATTAAGAAAATCAATTTCTGTGGGGATCCATCCATCCTGATACACATCGCTCGATCCTACCACTATTTTCAGATCAGGTTTTTTTGCGGCCTGTTTTAGTCGGTTGATACTATATTGGCGTTTTAAAGGAAGATAAACGGCCTTGATTATTGATTTTATAAAGCTCATTATACTGGTCGGGTTATTTCAGGATATGGATTTTCATGCAATTATACATTTTTACTGCGGCCTCTCTTACTAAGAAAGGCTGAAATATTTGATATAATGCTAATCATGAACAATGATCTTAACATCATCATTCCGTGTTTTCGGGTGTTAGGTAATAATAGGATGAAAAAGGTGGCAGTAAAATAGGCTATCAGCGTGGCTATCGCTGCACCTATTCCACCATATATCGGAATTAAAAATACATTCAGAATTACATTGATTACAGCTCCTATAGAAGTCCGCAGAAATGTAATAAAGGTATATCCTTCAGCCAGAAGATACTGGCTGCTCGCGCTTCCGTAAAACACAAAAATTCCTGACCAGATATGGATTGACAGGATGGTGCCTGCTCCATAATATTTACCACCATAAATTAATTGGATGATATCATTGGCCCAAAAGCTTATTATCAGGGCAACGGGCAGACTAATGCCGATTAGCAGATCATAAAGATTCCCTAACCGCTTATTGTATCTTTCGAGATCTGTTTTCCGCGCATGGATCATGGCAGGAAAGACTGAGTTGATGATTGCAACCGGAATAAAATACCACGACTCGCTTATTTTCGCAGCTGAATTATAGATACCTACAGATGCACTTCCAAGTTGTTTTAACATCACCAGATCGATCTTTAAATAGATGGATATCATTACGGCCGATAAAATTAAAGGCCACGATTTGGTTATCAGGGATCTAGCCCTTGCTTTGTTAAATTTCCAGGCAGACAGGTGAAGCCCTTTTTTATGATAGATCAATACCAGTCCTCCGGCCAGCATAATTCCATCCAGCACCAAAGCAATTGCGAAATAAATTAATGGGAGCTTAAAAATGACGAGTGCGGCTTTTACCAGTGCGGATATTACGAGCGCTGTATTTTGGACATGAACAACATATTTAGATTGTACCTGCGACTGGAAATATGAGTCGATGATGTTAAACGATTTAAAAAAGGAAGCAAATGCAAGCAAAGCAACAATGGCAGTTAACGGTGTTCCGGGGTTTGCAGAAATATTGTGGTAAAGGAGGTAGATTAATATAGAAACGGGAACCAGTATAATATTAGCGCCAATGCGGAGCCAGAATGAGGTCCCCAGAATTTCATCGCGTTTATCCGGGTCATGAATTATTTCTCTAATTATAAAGCTATCTAAACCTAGTGTTCCAATGGCAGCAACAATCGCGGTTAAGGCCTCAGCAAAACTTAAGTCACCAAAAGAACCCGGCCCCAGATAACGGGCAATGATAAAGCCGACAATCATGCTCAGGATCTTACCCAGCATTAACCATCCTGTATTCGTAAAATATTTCTGAAAAGCTTCCGGATCAAAACCCGGAATGGCAGGAACTTTCATTAAAGACAAACTTAGATAAAATTTATTTTTAAGTGTAAGAAACAGCAGCCAAGGACCTGTGATTTATTAGTACATAGAATCGTGAACCCGGAGAAAGAAAAACCTCTAAAAAACAAAAAGGGTTCAGAAACCTGAACCCTTTTATAAGTAAGTTTTAGAATCTTACTGATTTACAAATTTCTTAGAATTGATCTTTCTTTCATTTTCGGTCAGATAGATCTTACGAAGACGCATGCTTTTTGGCGTAACCTCGATGTATTCATCAGCCTGAATATATTCCATCGCTTCTTCTAATGAAAATTTGATAGCAGGTGCAATACGTGTATTATCATCAGTTCCGGATGCCCGCATATTGGTAAGTGCTTTTCCCTTAACCACGTTTACAACAAGATCATTATCACGTATATGTTCGCCAAGAATCTGGCCTTCATAGATATCAACGCCCGGATCAACAAAGAAACGGCCGCGATCCTGCAACTTATCAATGGAATATGCTGTGGTTGTACCTTTTTCCATAGAAACTAATACCCCGTTCAACCTGCCCGGAATAGTTCCTTTCCATGGATCGTAGGATTTAAAACGGTGAGCCATTATCGCTTCACCGGCAGTTGCTGTTAATACATTGTTTCTTAAGCCGATGATTCCGCGTGCAGGGATCTCAAATTCAAGATGCTGAAGATCACCCTTTGGCTCCATGATCAGAAGCTCACCTTTGCGTTGGGTAACCAGTTCAATCACTTTACCAGAAACTTCTCCGGGTACATCAACAATTAAGGTTTCGATCGGCTCGCATTTTGCGCCATCAATCTCTTTTATAATTACCTGAGGCTGGCCAACTTGTAACTCATAACCCTCACGACGCATGGTTTCAATTAAAACCGACAAATGAAGTATACCACGACCATATACCAGGTAAGAATCCGGCGAATCAGTTTCAACAACTTTTAACGCCAGATTTTTCTCCATCTCTTTGAACAGCCTTTCTCTCAAACGCTGTGAAGTAACAAATTTACCTTCTTTACCAAAGAATGGTGAATTATTGATGGTGAAGAGCATGTTCATGGTAGGTTCATCAATATGAATTACCTCCAACTGCTCCGGGTTTTCAAAATCTGCAATGGTATCGCCAATTTCAAAGCCTTCAATTCCAACAACGGCACATATATCGCCAGATTTTACTTCCTGAACTTTTACTTTTCCTAAGCCTTCAAAAGTGTATAATTCCTTGATGCGTGATTTTTGAATTTTACCATCGCGTTTAACCAGGGAAACTGGCATATTTTCTTTTATCACTCCGCGTGCTACTCTGCCGATGGCTATACGGCCAACGAATGAAGAATAATCAAGAGAGGTAATCTGCATTTGCAAAGTGCCTTCACTTACAGGCGCTGGGGGTATATTTGCCAGAATTGCATCCATTAACGGAAATATATCTTCCGTAGGAGTTTTCCAGTCGGTGCTCATCCAACCCTGTTTTGATGAACCGTAAATTACCTGGAAGTCAAGTTGATCTTCTGTGGCTCCGAGGTTAAAGAACAATTCAAAGATCTGCTCATAAACTTCTTCCGGACGACAGTTCTCTTTGTCGACCTTATTTACCACTACAATAGGCTTCAATCCTAAAGCCAGGGCCTTTTGGGTTACAAAGCGTGTTTGTGGCATAGCGCCCTCAAATGCATCGCAAAGTAATAATACCCCGTCGGCCATTTTAAGGACACGCTCAACCTCTCCTCCAAAGTCGGCGTGACCAGGAGTATCAATAATGTTTATTTTTACGTCTTTATATTGAACAGAAACGTTTTTAGAAACGATAGTAATACCACGTTCACGTTCTAAATCATTATTGTCAAGAATCAATTCGCCAGTCTCCTGATTATCCCTGAAGATTGAGCAACTATGTAAAATTTTGTCTACCAAAGTAGTTTTACCATGGTCAACGTGTGCGATGATCGCTATATTTCTAATTTTTTGCATTCAATATTAGACTTGTGAAAATTTTTGCAAAGGTAGGCTTTTAAATCCGTAATTAGAACGGTAATAGGCTAATGAAATTTTGTTAGTGTTTCAACGTTAGATTTTTTTAACTTTGTAATGATGGAAATTCAGGAGATTTTAGTCGCAATTTTATTCCTGATTGCGCTGATTTATGTAGGCAGAATTGTTTACCGCACCCTGAGTCCTAAGAGTGGATGCGGTGAATGTTTTAAGTGCGGAGTTGACTTTTCGGATGTAAAATCCAATAAGAGTAAATAAAATCCTTAAGCTTTTTTTGCCCCAATTTTATTGTGAAGCTAGCTTGGTGCCTGGCAGGACTTTTTCTGGTCTGGATATAAAAAAACTTTTCTTGCTTAAACTTTAGTATTATGTGCGATCCAGATATACTTGTCCGTATTTGATCAGGCTCCTATCCAGTCTTCTCTTTTCTTCTGCTTCTATTCGATCTGATCATGAATGAAATTTTAAAATAAAAAAGCCATCCTCATAGAAGATGGCTTTCAAGAATATCTTAGTTATTACTTCGCTTTTTTAGGAGCGCGTGATTTCGGTTGTTTAAATTGAGGTTTCCCTTTGGTGATTATTTCCGGAGCTCCAACCATCGTCATTGCGCAACGGAACCCCAGCTCAGCGTTTGATTCATCCTGCTGTAAATAACGGCGTGTAGCAGGGTTTAACCAGTATGCCCTATCATTCCAGGATCCGCCTTTAAATACGCGAGATCTGTCGTTTACAAGTGTCGTTACACCGTAAAGATCTGCATTAACACTATCCAAATGTCCGCGGAAATCAGGATCATATGGCTTACCTGCAATTGATGAATTAGCCTTCGCACTATCCACAGCACCTGACTGCAGCTCTGCCCATGTTTGTTTCTTTCCGGATGGCGCTTTTTCTTTAACTACACGTCCGTACTTGTCTTTGGCATATTTCCCGGCGGTTTTATCAGCCAGCTGTTTGTTAACATATTCGTTTCCACGGAATGGGTTGAAATCTTCAAAATCTTCAAACGTAAGCTTTCTGTAAACATCAGCAACCCATTCATTCACATTGCCCGCCATATTGTATAAACCAAAATCATTTGGCAAGTACGCCACAACAGGAGCCGTTATGTCTGCTTTATCATTCAGGTAGCCGCCTGTACCCATATTATCACCTTCGCCACGTTTAAAGTTGGCCATGATCATACCTTGTGTGCGTTTTTTCGGAGAGCGAACCCCCAGTCCATTCCATGGATATATTTTACTATCTGCAATATTCTCATATTCTGTATTGCCTATCAGGGATAATGCAGCATATTCCCATTCAGCTTCAGTAGGCAAACGGTAAGGTTGTTTCAGTACGCCATCTTCCATTCGTACTGGTCTCCGACCTTTTTTTGCGCCTGTTGTTTCTGTTGCTGCCGCGGTGGGGTTCGGATTTAAATCTTTCGGCATCTTTTTACCACCCTGGCCTTCAAACTGACCATTCAGGTAAATATCTGTATTAAACGGATCGGTTGAACCTGTAGTTACTGTTGTTGCGCCTTTACCGCCACCAGCAACTTGTTTGTAGCTGGCCAGAACGCCCTTGCTACGTAAAATTTCTTCATTTACCCGGTCTGTACGCCATTCTGCGTATTGATTTGCCTGTTCCCAGGTTATTCCAACTACTGGGTAATCTTTATATGCAGGGTGCCTAAGATAATTATTTACATAAGGCTCATTGTAGGATAAAGGTCTGCGCCAAACCAGTGTATCGGGCAATGCTTCGTAATAATACTGATAATCAGTAGGAAAATTACGTCTTATCCAATACAAATATTCAAGCCAGTCTACGTTTGCAATCTCGGTTTCATCCATATAAAAGGATGCGACAGTTACACGACGCCGAACATTATCGTATTCATAAGCCAAATCCTGGTTTAAGCTTCCACCCATTACAAAGGTTCCGCCTTCAATTGCGATAAGTCCCGGGCCTGGTCCCGATTTCGGTTTTTTTGCAACTTCAAATCCGCCATTGTACTTATTATTATAAGCCATCGCGGTTTTTGAAGATTTTTGTTTTTTACAGGCAGTGCCTAATATGCCCAACGCCAGCACGCCCAGTGTAAAAATTATTGATATCCTTTTCATTCGATGATAATGAGCATTAATTGCTAAAATTACTATATTTCTGATTATCTGGCAACCTGTATTAGTTGCATGATACGTTTAATTCTACAGTTGAAACGAAATTTTAGGGAAAGGGTTACATGCAGTTTGATTTTTTTAATAACCTATGTGCCTGAAAACGCCACAGACATTAATTTATTGCCTGTTTTGCATGATATTAAAAAATGTTTTCTGTACGTTATATTTTATTTAATCCATGGTTTTTGCGAGCCCCGGCAAGAGAAAGTCAGGATAATTAATAAATTTGATCTGAATTGTTATTAATGGTACATTTTAACTGATGAACGTGTACTTGTTCTTTTAACAATTAAATGTAATTTTAACGCCGAAGCATATTTCTTGATGGGATTTGACAAATTATGTTTGTGTTATATTGTCATATGTGGGTTCACATATTCCGGGGGATACGCCCAAACTATCGATCCGGGCACTCAAACTGATGGTAAACAATCTAATAATATTCAAACAGCAGTACCTTTTTTACTGATCTCACCTGATGCACGATCTGCAGCCATGGGGGATGCGGGGGTTGCGATATCTCCGGACATTAATGCTATTCACTGGAATGGGGCAAAGCTGGCGAATCTTGAAAATACTACGGGATTAGCGATATCATATACACCATGGTTAAGAAAGCTGGTTCCTGATGTGGATTTGGCTTATTTGGCGGGCTATTACCGGTTAGATGACCGAAATACCGTTGGGGCTTCATTACGATACTTTTCATTAGGTGTTATCCAGTTGGTGGATGCAAATCAGACCGATCTGGGTACATATAATCCAAATGAGCTGGCTGTTGATGGAACATTTGCCAGAAAGTTCGGCGATAATTTTTCGCTCGGCACAACGGTACGCTATATCCGTTCAAGCTTAAGCAGCGGCCAGTTTTACAGTGGCCAGGACACGAAGCCGGCTAATGCACTTGCTGCCGATGTTTCAGCGTATATAAAAAATCAAACCATACTGTTTGGTAAGGATGCCGAAGTTGCATTTGGAGCTAATATTTCGAATATCGGAACTAAAGTAAGTTATGTTGAGGGCGGACAAAAATATTTTCTTCCGACAAACATGAGACTTGGTGGAGCAGCCACCTTTTTACTGGATGACCTTAGCGAGTTTACTGTGGCTCTGGATTTTAACAAGCTTTTAGTTCCCACATCGCCTGAAAGGGATGCCGGCGGAAACATAATCAGGGGCAAGGATCCGGACAGGTCTGTGCCTGCAGGTATTTTCGGCTCGTTTTCTGACGCACCAGGTGGTTTCAGCGAAGAAATTCATGAAATAAATTCTTCAATTGGTGCAGAATACTTATACAATAAGCAATTTACAGTTCGTGCAGGTTATTTTTATGAACACCCTACGAAGGGCGATCGCCAGTATTTTTCTTTGGGCTTAGGTCTCAGGTATAATGTGTTTAATCTTGATTTTGCATACCTGCTTGCAAACCAGCAGGAAAGCCCATTGGCAAATACATTGCGGTTTTCTCTGGTGTTTAACTTTAAAAGTGGTAATAAGAAATGAAGATACGTGTCGGTTTCGGATTTGATGTCCATCAGCTGCGGGAAAAACATCCCTTTATATTGGGCGGGGTTAAGCTAGTCCATCATTCGGGAGCATTCGGTCATTCTGATGCAGATGTGCTGGTTCATGCTATTTGCGATGCACTTCTTGGCGCTGCAAACCTTCGTGACATTGGTTACCATTTTTCAAATACAGACGAGCTCTGGAAGGGAATCAGCAGTCTTCTCCTGCTCAAAGAGTGTATCCGCTTATTGGAAGAAAAAGGCTGGCGACCAGGAAATATAGATGCCATGCTTTGTATTGAGGCACCTAAAATAAACCCTCATGTCCCTGAAATGAAAAAAAATATTGCTTCAGCTGCTGGTATGGATGAAGATGATATTTCAATCAAGGCTACTACAAATGAAAAATTAGGATTTATAGGCAGGGAAGAAGGAGTTGTTGCCTACGCAGTTTGCCTTATTGAAAAGGTTACTTCTTAAATCGTTCTTCCATTACTTTTTCTAAAGCAAACATTTCGTCTCTAAGTTTAGCCGCAGTTAAAAAGTCCATATCTTTTGCAGCTGCCACCATATCTTTTCTTGTTTTCTCAATAGATTTTTGGAGCTCCGCCTTTGTCATGTATTGAACTACCGGATCAGCTGCTAATGTATCGATCATTTCTTTTTCTACATACGCCTTCTGAACACCACCTTTAAAATCCATAACAGAGGTTTGTTCAATAATGGCTTCACGACTTTTTCCAACAGTTAATGGAGTAATTCCATGCTGCTCATTGTAAGCTATTTGTTTATCTCTTCTCCGGTCCGTTTCTTCTATGGTTACACGCATGCTTTCGGTTATTTTATCAGCATACATGATCACCCTGCCCCGATCATTACGGGCAGCCCGGCCAATGGTTTGAATCAGAGAGCGCTCTGAACGTAAAAATCCTTCTTTATCTGCATCCAGAATGGCAACAAGTGATACTTCCGGAAGATCCAACCCTTCCCTTAACAGGTTGATACCTACCAGTACATCAAACTCTCCTAACCTCAAGCCCCTTAAGATTTCTACCCGTTCAAGCGTTTTTACCTCAGAATGTATATATCTAACCCTGATGCCCAGCCTGTCCATATATTTGGTTAGTTCTTCCGCCATACGCTTGGTTAATGTTGTAACCAGTATCCGGTCACCCATTTTTACGGTCTTATCTACCTCATCAAGCAGATCATCAACCTGGTTTACCACAGGCCTGATTTCAATAGTCGGATCCAGAAGCCCTGTTGGTCTGATAACCTGTTCCACCACTACACCGCCGGTTTGCTCCAACTCATAATCTCCCGGGGTGGCGCTTACATAAATAGTTTGCGGGGCAAGCTTTTCAAATTCATTAAAGTTCAGCGGGCGATTATCCAGGGCTGCAGGTAAACGGAAGCCGTAATCAACAAGAGAAAGTTTGCGCGAACGGTCGCCACCATACATTGCCCGAATCTGAGGTACCGTTACATGGCTTTCATCTATAACCATCAGATAATCGTCCGGAAAATAATCAAGCAGGCAAAATGGACGCATTCCAGGTGCACGGCCATCGAAAAATCGTGAATAATTTTCAATTCCGCTGCAATATCCCAGCTCACGGATCATTTCCAGGTCATAGTTTACCCGTTCTTCCAATCTTTTGGCCTCAAGGAAGCGCTGTTCCTTTATAAATTGTTCCTTTCTAACCTCAAGTTCTTCCTGAATAGCCCAAACCGACTGATTAAAGCGGTCTTTTGGTGTTACGAACAGATTGGCAGGGAAAATGGCCATATGCGTCATTTTCTCAATTGTTTTTCCGGATGCAGGATCAATTGTAGTCAGCTCCTCGATATCGTCTCCGAAAAATGAGATCCGATAGGCATAATCCATATATGCCGGATAAACGTCAACCGTATCTCCCTTAACCCTGAATGTTCCGCGTTTAAAATCAGCGGTAGTTCTGGAGTACAGAATTTCTACAAGACGGTGTAAAAATGCATTCCGGCTGATGCGGGTTCCAACAGCAAAACGAAACACCGAATTGGAAAAATCCTCAGGATTTCCCATACCATAAATACATGAAATGGATGAAACAACGATCACATCACGTCTTCCTGAAATTAAGGATGAAGTAGTCCGTAACCTTAGTTTCTCAATCTCTTCATTTATTTGAAGATCTTTTTCTATGTAGGTATTTGTGGTTGGAAGGTAGGCTTCAGGCTGATAATAGTCGTAATAAGAAACAAAATAATTAACCGAATTCTCAGGGAAGAACTGCTTGAATTCTCCATAAAGCTGAGCGGCCAGGGTTTTATTATGGCTTAATATTAACGCTGGTTTTTGTGTTTGCTGGATGACATTGGCAATAGTAAATGTTTTCCCGGAACCTGTAACTCCAAGCAGGGTTTGGTAATGGTCCTGGTTAAGAACACCCTCAGTCAGCTGTCTTATGGCCTCTGGCTGATCGCCGGTAGGCATATACTCAGATGTTAATTTGAAATCCATAAAGTGTTGCAAAGATAATAACTAAGGAAGGAAAACGGTGTTATATACCTGTACCGTTAAAACAAGAGGGACCACCTTGTGGCCCCTCCGAATCAAACCTTATTTAAATAAACATTTAGAAAATGTTCGTAAATAATACGTTCAAACATACAATTTAGTTTACGTACCCGGAGATTTTTTTTCAATTAAATAGGCCTTGAATACCAGATCATAAGTATAACCTGATATAATTAATGTAAATTTAGATATGGCTTTTCTGCTCAATGATACATCAACCATAGCTAACCAGTTTCTTTGTGAACTGCGTGATCTCAGCCTGCAAAAAGACAGTATGCGTTTCCGCAAAAATATGGAGCGGCTTGGTGAAGTTTTTGCATATGAGATCAGTAAAAAATTAAAGTATAAAGATGCTGAAGTGGAAACACCGCTTGGAACAGCCAACATACGTATTTTGGAATCACAACCGGTCCTGGCCACAATCCTTCGGGCGGGTTTGCCTTTACATCAGGGCCTTCTTAATTTTTTTGATAAAGCGGATTCGGCCTTTATTTCGGCTTACCGGAAGCCTGTAAAAGGGAATGGGTTTGATATTAAAATTGAGTATGTATCTTCTCCTGACCTTAATAACAGGGTACTCATTGTTTCCGATCCAATGTTGGCAACCGGCATGAGCATGGTATTATGCTGTAAGCAACTTTTAAGGGAATATGAAATAAAAGAGCTGCATATTGTTTCTGTTATTGCCAGTGCCGAAGGCCTGGCGCATGTTAAGGCTAATCTGCCCAAAGCACGCCTATGGATTGGCGCTGTTGATGAGGAAATGACAACCAAAGCTTACATTGTTCCCGGACTGGGTGATGCTGGGGATCTGGCATATGGTGAAAAGACTTAATGCTGAACTTTTACTGTCAGCAAAACCTTGGTTCGTCCCCATATGAACTTACAGGCTCACAAAGGGACGAAATGAAGGGTATGGTAGTTAACCCACAGACTCAGAAGTATTCTTTAAGGCCTTTCCAGCCATGATCAACCATAATGCATAAGCCATGATCATTATCCGGTTTTGCCAGCCAATTAATACAGTAGGCCCTAATTTACCATCATTCTCAGGTAACAGGATCATCATTGAAATAATCATCTGTATTTCAGCAATCAGGATAATTGCCGTAGCCCAAAGAATGACACTTTTAATTGATCTCCAGAATGGATTTTTTGAAAGTCCCCATGCAATGAACAGGGCAGAAACCGGCAAAAGTCCTCCTAAACTTGCTCCTATGCTATGAATAACACCCTGGTTGGATAACTCATTCGGGGCTGTTATAATAGGATCGGTTTTAAATAATGCAGCGAGAACAAACCCTATACCCGCCACTACAATTAGAAAAAGGCCAATCTTTCCTGGGATGGAATGAACGATTGATTTTAAAGCTAAAGCTAATGAAAAGCAACTAACGCCCATTAACAGAAAAGCCAGATCCATAATTAAACCATAATCCCCTAAAGCATACTCACTTACCATGCTCCAGGAAGGATCCAGTTCGGGTTTAATGAAGTGAAGGAAAATCAATAAAATAATGAAAGAACCGGCTGTTATAATTGATAGTTCTCCGGCTCTGCGGGAAATTAGAGGCAAGTCCAATTCCTGTGTCTGATTAATTGAATTTAGTTGTGACATACATTTATTTTTTATCTTGTTCA
Organism: Sphingobacteriaceae bacterium; assembly: GCA_036402155.1. GTDB lineage: Bacteria > Bacteroidota > Bacteroidia > Sphingobacteriales > Sphingobacteriaceae > DASWTL01. The sequence continues at coordinate 13,663 of DASWTL010000352.1, forward strand.
TAATTGTAACTCACCATCCATTGGATGCCGAACTTGTCAATTACCATCCCGAAATAAGCGCCCCAGAAAGCTTTACTTAAAGGCATGGTTATTTGGCCCTCTTCCGATAGCTTATGAAAAATTGTATCGGTTTGTGCCTCGCTTTCAGTATTTATGGAAAGGTGAAAGTTGTTTCCTATTATAAGCGACTGGCTCATCGAATCCAGGGTGTCAGTCCCCATCAGTACTGTATTTCCTATCGGTAAGCTGATGTGCATAATCTTTTCCTGGTCCGATTGAGCCATCTTCTCCCCGCCGGGAACGTCCTTAAATCGCTGGATCATAGTGAATTCACTTCCGAAAACATTCTTATAAAAATCAAATGCTTCTTCAGTTCTGCCCATAAAGTTTAGATACGGATTAACAGTTATCATATATTTAGATATTTGGTTTGATAAAATTACTTTGGTTGTAAAATCTTTATACCATGTAAATACGACAAACTAGCGTGTTGATTACGCCAAACAGTCTGTCTACCTTTGTTATATGAAAGAGGTATCTATCGTCGTTCCCAGAAATGCTCTTTTAGCAGCAGTTGCAGATGCCCAATACATATTTACCATGGTGAATAATTTTTTAATACAATCAGGCAAGCCCGCCGTATTTGATATAAAGTTAGTGGGTCTGACAAAGGAGGTAAGCCTGAATGCGGGAACATATCAGATTCATACAGATGTACTTATAAAGGATGTTGATAAGACCGATCTGATTATAATTCCCTCTATGAGCGGAGATATGCTGACCGGAATGGTATTGAATCTCGACTTTAATCCGTGGTTTATCTCTCAGCATAAGAAGGGAGCAGAAATTGCAAGTATGTGTGTAGGGGCCTTTTTACTTGCATCTTCAGGATTATTAAAGGGCAAAAACTGCGCAACACATTGGTTATATACTAATGAGTTTAGAAGTTTTTTTCCGGATGTGAAACTTGTTGATGATAAAATCATTACAGACCAGAATGGATTATATTCAAGCGGCGGCTCAAGTTCATATTGGAATTTACTCTTATATCTGGTAGAAAAGTATACTGACCGTGAAACTGCCGTACTTGCTTCAAAATATTTTGCTTTGGACATTGGCAGGAACAGTCAATCTGCATTTACAATATTTCATGCCCAAAAAGACCATGATGATGAAAGAATTAAAACAATTCAGGAGTATATAGAACAAAATTTTAAAGATAAAATATCAATAGGTCTGATATCTCAAATGTTTAATATAGCTGGAAGGAGCTTAGAGCGAAGATTTAAGAAAGCTACAGGAAACACAGTTATAGAGTATATTCAAAGGGTAAGAATAGAAGCTGCTAAAAAGCAATTTGAAATTGGCCGCAAAACGGTAAATGAAGTAATGTACGAGGTGGGTTACACGGATAGCAATACTTTTAGAAGAGTGTTTAAAGAGATCTCCAGTATTTCACCTGTAGAATATCGGAGTAAGTATAGTAAATCAGGAAGTTGACACAATAACTGTCAATTTTACATTTTGAAGGTGAATCTATAGACTATTATTAATGAGGGAACGTTCCATCCGAACATACCCGCATTTTCCTAAGTATAAATTATCCAATGAATAATCGATACAAGCACATTTTCTTTGATCTGGACCACACGATATGGGACTTTGACAGGAATGCCGAAGAAACACTCTACGAGTTATATCATACTTATGAGTTAGAAGCGCTCGGATTGAATTCTCCTGTAAAATTTATAGAAACCTACACAGTAAATAATCATAGTTTGTGGGCAGATTATCACTTGGGAAAGATTACTAAGGAGCACTTAAGAGAAGAGCGTTTCAAAAAAACCTTTACGGATCTGGGAATTGATCCCGCAAAAATACCGGTTAACTTTGAGGATGATTATGTGCGCATTTGTCCTACTAAAACCAACTTGTTTCCAGAAGTGCATGAAACATTAAATTATTTGCATCAGAAATATGAGTTGCATGTCATTTCTAATGGATTCAAAGAATCTACAGAAATGAAAATAGAACGTAATAATCTGGGGAAGTACTTTAAAAATGTAATAATTTCAGAAGTTGTTGGCGTTAATAAACCTGATCATGCAATTTTCGCATTCGCATTAAAAATTGCCAAAGCTGAAAAGGCACATAGCATCATGATAGGTGATAGTATTGAAGCCGATATCCGTGGAGCGATGGGATTTGGTATGGAGGCCATCTACTTTAACCCATTAAATAAAGAAAAGCCGAACGACATAGGTCAGCATGTAGTTCATTTTGAACAATTAAGAGGGATATTATGAACATTAACAAAATTGTTCACTCCATACAGAAAGGCCTTGCAGTTTATAAAGATCTATTGAACGAGGTTTCTGAAGAGCAATTCCAGATTATTCCTTTTGATGGCGGGTGGTCATATGCTCAATTATACTCACATATCATACATGTTAACCAGCTTTCACTTATTTCTATAGAAAGATGTATTAACCGAACTGCTAATAAAGACAGCCGGCGTACAGATTGGCGTATATGGCTTATTATGTTGTTGGGGAAACTGCCTCCCGGCAGAATAAAAGCACCGGAACGGATTGCCGCCAGGGTCAGTCAGATTACTAAGGAAGAGGCTAAAAATCAGTTGCTGAGATTTTTTGAAAAATTAGATCAGATCTCACCTAAAATAAGTCTTGCTCCCACCGATCAGAAGATTTCTCATCCACGCATGGGACCACTGAATGCCTGGCAATGGTTGCGGTTCATAGATATTCATACACGTCACCATATTCCGCAATTATCCAGGATCCGTTCTGGAATTTCAAAGAATTAAATGTTACATAATACTTACATTAGTGTAACAAGATGCCTTTAACTTTGTCTTATATAAAAGCATCATGACCCCGCTCCTATATATACTATTCCTTCTTTTGGTACTTCTCATTCTCGGCATCCTTTGGTTTAGCCCGTACGAGTTTACCGTTGAAGATGATGATGAATAAATCACCTGCAAGTTTTAGTTCCTTCAGTGAGACGGCTACTCTTATTCAAGCAGTTAGAATTTGCTGTTTATCTGCCATGTTTATTCTCCTTTGTTATTTTTATTGAACTTCAGGTCAGGATTTTAATAGAATCTGTTAAAAAGAAGCATATCAAAACGATTATTAAGTTAAAAATTTAGATATTCGGCCAGATGAATCCTGCAAGCGTAATGCACATCAGACAAGGCATTCCCGGAAGCATAAGAAATTGACCAGTACTTCCATGTATATAATCTTTGTATGAAAATTTTGTATGCCATACAGGGTACCGGCAACGGGCACATAAGCAGAGCCCGGGAAATTGTTCCGTTACTTCAGCAATATGGTGAAGTAGATCTGGTAATGAGCGGAACCCAGGCTGATATGAATTTGAGTCAGCCCATAGCATATCGTTTTCACGGATTTAGTTTTATATTCGGGAAAAAAGGATCGGTTGATCATTGGTCGACATATAAAGCCATGAACCTGAGGAGATTGCGTAGGGATATTAATTCATTGCCGTTAAAAAAGTATGATCTTATCATTAATGACTTTGAGCCGGTTACTGCATGGGCATGTAAGATTAGGAATATCCCAAGCGTTGCTTTAAGTCACCAGGCCTCTTTTCTTTCAAAGAATACACCAAGGCCGGCCGAATCATTTAACTGGGCTGAGTGGATATTTAAACATTATGCACCAGCTACCCACCATATCGGTTTCCATTTTGACAGGTATGATGATTTTATAAAAACCCCTGTTATTCGCAGTCAGATCCGAGCACTTATGCCAAATGATCTCGGCTATGTTACTGTGTATCTTCCCGCGTATGATGATCGCTTACTATTAAGCTATTTCAAAAAGCTTCCTGATGTTAAGTTTGAGGTGTTTTCAAAACATGCCAGACAATCCTATACGGATTCAAATGTTAAGGTCAGCCCGATTGATAACGAAAAATACACTCAAAGTCTGGCACATTGCCATGGCCTGTTAACTGGTGGCGGTTTTGAAGGGCCTTCTGAAGCGCTTTTCCTTGGCAAAAAGGTCCTGGTCATTCCGATGAGATATCAATATGAACAACTTTGTAATGCTGAGGCAATACGACGTTTAGGTGTCCCTGTGCTTTATAGTATTGATAATGAGCTTGTTCCTGAGCTGCAGCGGTGGCTGAATTCCCCCTTTGATGTGAAGGTTTCCTTTCCCGATGAGACTTCTGTCATTGTGGATAATCTGATCAGGAACTTTACAAGGTAATCTGGTGCTGATGTTATTGATGTGTTTTATGACATTTGACAGGCAGTAGCCATGTAACATTCATTATAGCTTCGCTGTTCAATTTAGAATATGAACAGTAAGGAAAAAATAGTCCTGCTCCTATTAGCTGCACTCAACTTTACGCACATTCTGGACTTTATGATCATGATGCCATTGGGTAATTATCTGATACCTTATTTTGATATTTCTTCTCAACAGTTTTCCATGTTGGTAGCTGCTTATACTTTCAGCGCGGGTATTTCAGGATTTCTGGCGGCATTTTTTGTTGATAATTTTGACAGAAAAAAAGTTTTACTTGTTGGATATTCCGGGTTTTTACTGGGTACGTTATGCTGTGCGTTGGCGCCATCTTATTCGTTTTTATTATTATCAAGGGTAGTAGCAGGTACTTTTGGGGGACTTATCGGGGCTCAGGTACTATCAATTGTAGCAGATCTGATCCCTTATGAAAGAAGAGGAATGGCCATGGGTATAATCATGGCAGCATTTTCGGTCGCTTCAGTTTTTGGTGTTCCGTTTGCATTGTATATAGCCAATATTTTCAACTGGCATGGGCCGTTCTTTTTCGTAGTTGGCCTTGGGGTTGTGCTGGTTCCTTTCCTAATCCGGTACCTGCCGCAAATGCACACTCATATAAATCGAAATGTCCAAAAGATAGACCCTTTCAGCTTGATTAAAGAGGTTACAAAAGATAAAGATCAGGTTCTGGCGCTTTCATTGTCAGCTTGCATCATGCTGGGACATTTCCTGATCATACCATTCCTCAATCCTTTTATGGAGTTCAATATGGGTTACAGTAAACTTCAAACGCCTATGATGTATATGGTTGGCGGTGCTTTAACGCTTGTTACCTCTCCTTACCTTGGGCGTGTGGCTGACAAAATAGGTAAACACAAGCTTTTTGTTATTATGGCAATTGTTGCTGTGATCCCAATAGCTTTAATTACTAATCTGCCTGTGATGCCTTTTTATCTTGTTTTATGTATTACCGGTTTTTGGTTTGTCGTTTCATCAGGAAGGATGATTCCGGCACAGGCAATGATTAGCAATGTTGTATCGCCAGACAGACGGGGTAGTTTTATGAGCTTTAATTCATCAGTTCAGCAGATATTTACAGGATTTGCCTCCGTTTTAGCAGGTGCTATTGTGGTAAATACTCCCGAAAATAAATTGTTAAATTATGAGGTGACAGGTTATATCAGCATAGCGGTCACATTGCTTAGCCTTGTGTTTGTTTCAAAACTTGATACCAGGTTAAGAAGAAAGAACCTTGCTGATAGCACGACTTAACATTCTAAAGGAAATTCTACATGCTGCGTAACTTTTGGTACGGTCAACTGTTCTTCTCTTACAGATACTTATAAAAACAATCGCGATGACTTATAATCTCACAAAAAAAGTCAATTACTCATTTGATGAAGCTTTAGAAAAAACAAAAGCGGCATTAAGTAATGAAGGCTTCGGAGTTATTTCTGAAATAGACCTAAAAGATAAGTTCAGAGAAAAATTAAATATTGATTTCCGGGAATACAGGATCTTAGGAGCATGCAATCCGAAGCTGGCTCACCAGGCCATTGAGAAAGAAGATAAAATAGGCGTGTTACTACCATGCAACGTACTTGTTCAGAAGCATGAAAACGGACAAGTAGAGGTTACAGCTGTGAATCCAATGGAAACCATGTCAGGAGTAAATAACCCTGAGTTAGATTTAATTGCCAGCGAGGTTAGTAGCAAACTTCAGAAGGTGATTGAATCAGTGTAATATTCCCGGATTCCTGTGCATTTGGAATAATTTCCCAATGGTACTCCGTAAGGCAGGAGTCTTTCCTCATTTTTCTTATTCAAAATACGGTATTGAATGTGACTTTTGTTACCATATTTCGTTTCTGATTTATTCAATTTAGATGAAAATTAATAACATATCTCATCTAATTCTTTAAGCCATGAAAAAGAATATTGGAAATACCGATAAATTAAGCAGACTTGCTTTAGCGGGAATAATTGTCGTTTTATACTTTGCAAATGTAATTTCGGGAGTTCTGGCAATTATCCTGTTAATTCTTGCTGCGGTGTTTATAATTACAGCCTTTCTTAGGTTTTGTCCATTGTATTACCCTTTTGGATTCAGTACCAGAATTAATCAAAATCATGACTTAAAAATTAAACACCATGCACAGCATGATTGAAACTCTTTGAATATTTAGGCTATTTATTCACTTTAATGATCTTTACCGGGCATGCAAGTGCCACCTTTTTAGACGCTTCCACAACTGAATTGCTGATAGATAAAACAGCCGTTTCTCTTTTTTTAACAGCTTTTAATAGCGTTGCTTTTCCATCTTTCTTTGACATTCGCCAAAAATCAGGCATCATCTCATAACAAATTCCGCAGCCAATACATTTACTCCGATATTGGGTTATATTAGCCATGAATTTTATAAAGTTTATCTTTTGAAGTTATTTTTTCTTCAATCGGGAATGTAATGAGATCGCCTTTCGCTGCTTTTTCAGCCAGGGTGCCATTGACCACCAACCGGTCTAATTTCTCTTTTTTTACTCCAAAGTCCCTGCCGGTAATCATTATTGTATCTCCGGCAGTGATAGTTCCGGATTCCAGAACGAATTCCCCAATCTTAATTTTCGGATAGTATCGTACTCCTTTTCCGATATAGGTTTTTTTCTCGGTGGCAACCGATCCCGGATGTGCAGTCCATTCACCGAGTCTTCTGCCTAAATAATACCCGTCCCAAAATCCCCTGTTATACACTTTTCCAAGCTCGATTTGCCATTCGCGAATTTTTTCAGGTGTGTAGGTTCCGTTTTTAAGTGCATTTATCGCTTCACGGTAACATTTTGTAACCGAATAAACGTAATCAGGGCCCTTGCTGCGGCCTTCAATTTTCAAAATATCTACACCGCTATCCAGTACCTGATCCAGAATGTCTATTGTACACAGATCTTTTGGCGACATAATGTACTCGTTATCAATGACCAGCTCTTCATTGGTTTCCAGGTCGGTAACTTTGTAAGGACGACGGCATTGCTGATTGCAGGCCCCCCGATTAGCTGAAGAATTTTGCGCATGGAGGCTTAAATAACATTTTCCTGAAACTGCCATGCACAAAGCGCCATGTACAAATATTTCAATCTTTATTAATTCACCAGATTTACCTTTTATTTTTTTTCGTGTGATTTCACCGGTGATTTCTTTTACCTGTTTTAAAGTAAGCTCTCGGGCAAGTACTACGGTATCGGAAAACGCAGCGAAGAATTTTACCGATTCGATATTACTCACATTCGCCTGGGTTGAAATATGAAGGGGGATGTCAAGCTGTTTGCAATACTCCATAACAGCAAAATCTGAAGCAATTACAGCATCAATCTGGTGTTTTTTTACCTGGGTAAGTATGGTTCGAAGCAATTGCATATCATGCTCATACATTACGGTATTTAGGGTGAGATAAGTTTTAACATGATGAGCAGAACATAAGGCCTTGATCTCCTTTAAATCGGATATTGCAAATGAGTTGATGGATTTTGCCCGCATATTTAATTGCTCAACCCCAAAGTAAACAGCATCGGCACCTGCTTTAATTGCGGCAGACAAGCTTTCAAAAGATCCTGCCGGAGACAATAACTCGATATTTTTCTTCCGCATGCCTATCGTTTATTAACAGGGTTGAAGTTAGGACTTTCTTCAATCTGCTTGTCAATTACCTTCAATAATTTATCCGCTTGTTGTTTGTCAAAGTCCTTGTGGTTTTGTTTGATTACGCCATAACTTGTAAGCTCAATATGTAAATCGGGTTTTACAGAATGCTGATTTAAGCATGCTTTCGCGCAGGCCAGGGGACAGCCATCGATAACAATAATTTTCCGACCGGAAAGCGCCGTTTTGACCAATTTTTTTACACTTCCGCCAACACCTGCGATGCAGGACATGTCTGCAACACGCTTCCTGTCAGTTTGAATGGCCATATAATTTGCCATTTGTGCCGCACTTGATGAACCCGAGCAGGAATAGATTAGGGGTTTCAACACCGGTGACTTCGCTTTCATGATGCCTCTTTTCTCTGGTTTCTAATTATGGATTGATTATCATTAGAATAATTAAAGACAAAAATATCTTTTATTATTTAAAATGGTATCTTTATTTCGTAAAAAAGAGCTTAATGGAGCTTGAAATAATGGAAAAAATGAAAACCAGACTGGTAAACTTAGCAATTGTAATACTTCTTTTATTTGGCTTACTAACCATTTTTATGGCGGGGTCTGTGATTTTGGATTTATTTGGGATCAGGGGAAAGGAAGGTCAGTATGTGCCTTTTGTGGTATGGGCAAACTTAGTATGCGGATTGCTGTATGTGATGTCAGCCATTGCATTCTTTCAACTTAGGCGATGGGCGGTATGGCCGCTGGTTTTGGCAGTATTAATACTTGTTATAACCTTAGGCGGATTATTGCTCTATATAAACTCAGGTGGACTTTATGAAAATAAGACACTTTTTGCAATGGTTTTCAGAACAGCAGTTACACTAGCATTTGCTTATCTGGTAAAGAAAGTCCTAGATACACAGCGGAACGGTAATCTGGTTTTGGAAACGAAAGAAAAGATATAATTAATGGTCGTTCTGGGAGAGATTTTGATTTTTTTTGACTTCTACTCATTCTTACAACATACAGGCTAAACTTAATGAAACGCCAGCTGTTATTGGGAAAAGTACTTTTTATGCCCTGGTATAATGGAGATTATCCGCCATCTTATAAAAATCAACCCGTGAAACTTCGTGCGAAAGCTGTTGAAATTGCTAATGCATTATTGGAGGGAGGTACAGAAGAAGGAATTGCCATTGCAACAGGATTAAAACGTGCCCGGGAATATTTCAAGAATAAAGCAGCTAAGAAAAAGAATGGGGATTGACTCGAATTGAAGACTCACAAACACTTAGATTGATTTTATCGCGGACCTGCATTTTTCAACACACTCCGGGGAACCTCTGAAGCAGCTAATAATATTTCTTTATATCGATATGGGGGTATCCATCTGGAAGGAGGAGTAGATATTTTATTAGTTCCACAGTTTACGTATATATTGGTGGATGCACCGCTTATTACACCAGGTCCGTGATTAAAGTCCGTAAAAATGGGTATGGCCTGATTTTTAAAATAATTATTATCAGTTCTTACTGTCCCGCCGGTTGTACAGCCAATCGCGTAACCGCTTCGGCTACCATTATTTACAAAATAATTATTGAATACATGAACATACCCCAGCCTCATACCTGGGGCCCTTTCTGATATGTTATAGAAATAATTGCCATAAATAGTAACCTTTAGGTACCCAATATCTGCCTTTGCCAGATCATGACCTCCAATCAATATTCCGGTATGATGGTCACGGAATATGGTATTGGAAATTGTTACATAACTTGACCTGTCGGTTACTTCGAGTAATTCATCATAATAATCCCACCCATGACTCCGGTCTCCCCAAAGTTCACAATGATCTACCCAAACATGATGGCTTAATTCCTTGATTGTAATGCAATCTGCACCAACTACCTTATTAATCCGCATGTTTTTGATTATAATATTATTCACCCGGTATAGGGCTAACCCTACTCCTGTTAACGTAGCTCCGGGTAAACCAATGATGGTTTTGTTGGAAGCCACATCTATCATTCCCGAGCCATACAACCGGCCGGATACTTTGATAATCAGTGGACCTCTGGATTTTGCGGCATCTTTAAAATCATCAAGGCTTTTTACGATAACAGTTGGGCCTCCTTTGCCACCTGTAGTAACCAGATTTCCGCTTCTGGCGTAACCTACTGGGTAAGACTGAACTAATTCCGGAATATTCCCCTTAATCACATCTTCAGAGACTACAGGGTTTGCAAATAAGAAGTTCAGGAAGACGAAACAGGATAAATGAAGTGCATTCATTTCTATTTATCTTAAATAGTTCCAAGGTAGATTTATATATAAACCATTGGAGGTAAGATTGTTTCGCTGTCTTTACAAGTCTGATCGTTTTTACTGATCTGGTGCATATTATCCCGGCTCAGAAAGCGAAGGTTAACAAAATTTGTACGAAATAACTTCATTATAAACCTCGCCGGGCAAAAGCAAAGTAGATGGGAATTGCGTGTGATTTGGTGAATCAGGATAAAATTGGGGTTCCAGACAAATACCGCTGAAGGGTTTAAAGTTCCCGCTTAAATAATTTCCGCAATATAATTGAAGCCCTGGATTCGTAGTTCTGATTTCCAAACTCTTTCCACTTTCAGGATCATTTAATCTGGCTGCAAATTCAAATTCCTTGTGGTTGTTTAAACAATAATTTGCAGTAATGATCTGATGCATAAATTCGCCCACCTGTTTAGGTTTGCGTAAATCAAAGATGGAGTTTTCAACAGGTTCAATGCTGCCGAGTGGTATATAACTATCATCTGTTGGGGTAAATTCAGTTGCATTAATATATATCAGATTTGCAGATATATCACTTTTACCCCCCGACAAATTGAAATAGGTATGGTTGGTCAGGTTAACCACAGTAGGTTGATCTGTTGAGGCTTTATAAGCGATAGATAATTCATTCAAATTTGACAGGGTGTAGGTTACTTCTACGGTCAAATTTCCTGGGTAGCCCTCCTCTAAATCAGGGCTAACTAAAGAAAGTACCACTCCAACTTTCTTTCTTTCCTTAAATGTTCTGTCCACATGCCAGATCTTTTTATTAAAACCGTTATATCCGCCATGAAGATGATTTTTGCCGTTTTCGTTCTGACTGAGCTGATACGTTGTGTTATTGATCTTAAGTAAACCACCAGCAATTCTATTAGCATACCGGCCAACAGTACAGCCTAAATAATGCGGGTCATTAAAATACTCTTCAATGGTATTATAGGATAGGACAATATTCTCAGTATGGTTTTTTGAATCTGGTACTAGAATACTTTCTATTGCTGCCCCATAATTTATGATATTAACCGTAAGTCCATTGTTATTATACAAGGATATCCGGTAAACATCCTGGTCTTTATATCTTTGTAACCATTCTTTACTAACTTTCATAAATTCTTCGCAAAATAGTAATTATGTTTATTTTAAATAATGCGAAATATTAGACTGGTTAAAGAATTAACATTTCAGCCGGGTGATAATTTGGATTTTGTGGGAGTTACCGGGTTCGAACCGATGACCCTTACCTTGTCGAGGTAATGCTCTGAACCAGCTAAGCTAATCCCGATTTGCAAAGCGTAAATCATAACAGCTATTTATTACGAGGTTACCAGCTGAATGTTCTTTTTTGTATTTTTAATAGCTGAAAAATAAATGATGACCAGAATCAAACTGCTGCGCCTTGGTGGGTTAATGCTATTTCTTTTGTTAACCGTATTAGCTTCCTGTAGAAAAGGTAAACCACCAGGCCCTTCCGAGCCGTCGGGAGCTTTGCCTACTTTGATGACCAAACCTGTGACTATAAATGCCTACGGCTTTGTGGAAAGTGGAGGTGTAATAACAGATAGTGGCGACTTGACTATTACGGAATGCGGCATTTGCTGGTCGACTAGTACTGCGCCTACTGTGTTAAACCAGAAAGCTCCAGGTAAGACATTTACTGATGATTTTCTGGCATCACCTAAGGGGCTTCTGCCCGACACGACGTATTATTTCCGTGCGTATGCAACAAACAGTAAGGGGACTGCTTATGGGAATGAAATAATTTATAAGGCCGGAAAAGATCTGCTACTCCTGAAAGCTATCTGGTGGGGCGAAGCAAAAACCACTGTTGGACTATTGCAACGTATCCGGACAACCATGTCGGGGCCTGGACTGTCCACTCTTTCCATTGTTGGTATATGCTTGAGCACAAAACCCAAGCCGACGATTTCTGAC
>DASWTL010000353.1:0-19995 GCA_036402155.1 Sphingobacteriaceae bacterium
CAAAAAACTATAAATGAGGGTAAATCAACAGCATATTATTATGCTGCAAATGCGGCGTTAAATATCGGGATGATCTATGAGGCAAGAAATGATAAAACAAAGGCTTCTGTTTACTATAAACAAGCTATTGCCATGAAAGATCACGAATACGAAAACAGTATTGAAACAAAGGCTAAAGATGGATTAAAGCGCCTGGGCCGCTAAACCCTGTAACCAGTAAACTCTTACTCATTAGTAAACCGGAACTGCTTACGAATAGCTGCCTGATGATGGGCATTTACCTGGTTAGTAAGAATCTTAAAATCAAAATCGTGATTTGTTCCGCAATCAAGCATTTCAAAATAAACGCTTGGTTTTATACTCTCAAAGTATTCGATAATATTACTACTCCAGATCAACTGGCAATCGCCATTAACCCTTGATATGATCTTGGCTATCCCTTCCTTGAACTGAATAGTACGAATATGACTTGATTCCAGGTTACCCTGGGGATAAAAAAGCAGGAGGTTTCCCGGCTGTGATAACATTTCTGCAGCATAATCCAGGCTTTCGTCAACCGTCCATCTTCCCGGATCGATAGAAAAAGCACCCATGTATTTTAACCAGAAGTTTTTTTCCATTTGCTTTTTTAATATCATCATATATACCCTTTTAATCTGCTGGCGATTATCAATAGCGTTTCGTAACAGGTAAACCGCCAGCATGCCATCAAGAAAACTAAAATGGTTACACATCAGGATATAAGAGTGCCCGGGCTTAATATTTATCGGATTTATAATCATTTTATTAAACCGTTTTATCAAAAACCACGACACCAGATCAAATATCCAAAAAATGATGGAACGAGGTAATAGTTTAGGTTTAATGATCATAATAACGATCGCTCTAGAGATGAGGCAAAATCCTGATCAATCATCTCGTGATCCTTTTCAAGTAAAATGGTTTGAGCCTGACTGAGTTCAGGGATGATTTTTTTTCCTATCCTTACAGGATACATCCTGTCTCGGGTGCCAAATATGAATATGCTTTTTATATGGTTAAGTTGTAAAGCTTGTTTGAGGGCTGCCATATCAGTGTCCAGATGCCTTAAATAGGTCATTGAGGCATAAAAGTTGAAACGGAGCTCCGGGGTTCCTGTTTCCTTGCAGAATATCTTATAATTAGTTGAATCCAACAACCCTAAATTCCGGCATATAAACAGTAATCTGGGGATTGCTTTCTGGCTTATGGCCAACTTTTCCAATATTTTGTTTCCTAACCTGTTCTTGCTGAAATACCGGATGGCCATGCCCGGGTTTAAGGCAGCGGGGGCCGCTACTATATACTCGTCAATCCGGTGTACCAGCTGCTCAACAATGGCAGTAGCGTAATGCGTACCCATGGAGTACCCGATAACGGAGAAGCGGTTTATATTTTCATGGCAGCAGAAATCTTCAATAAGGTTGGCCAGTTCCCTTTTTGATATCCCTGCCTTTACATGTTCCAGTGTACTGTCTTTCAGCCGGGTTTTCTGATGAAAGAACAGATCAAACCCATAAAATGTGTATTTGCTTCCAAGGGTAGATTCTAATAGGGCGAATTGTTTTCCATGCATTCCAAAACCATGAAAGCACAGAATGTTTTTGTCGCCAGTTCCATACTTATAATAGTGAAGGGTCACTCTGGGGTGTTCGAAATAATGATCCGTCATTCTCTCACTTTTAAAATTACTATAGCCCAGACATAATCCCCATCATGGGATATGGACAAACTGATATCATAATTATTATCCTTATGGATAATCACTGAGGGTTTACCTGCGGCTTTTTCTCGAACTATTTCTATTTTCTTCCATGGAAGAGGTGATGGATCGAGCTGTTTAATTGCTTTGTATACAGCTTCCTTTGCAGCCCAGGTTGAGGCATATCGAAGTAACGGATTGCTAAAAGAATCGCAGTAACACAATTCCTTTTCGGTGTATACCTTATGCCTGAAATCAGATGTAAACGATTGCCTGAAGTTGGAAAGCATAACGACATCATTACCCACGGCAAACCCGGAAGTCATTTCCTCCACGGTATGCATCAGGTCAGGCTTCATCTGCAGATACTCCCATTATATTAAACCCACCGTCAACAAAATGAATATTGCCAGTCACTTTTTTTGAAAGATCTGAAAAATAATACAACACCGTATTTGCTACATCAACAGCAGCTACATTGCCAAGTGGCGCTGTAAATTTGCCAATTTTCCTGAGTTTTCTTACGCCATTTATTCCGCCGGAAGATGTAGTCATGACCAGACCTGCTGACACCGCATTTACTCTGATACCATTTTTTCGGAAATAACTTGCCAGGTAGCGCATGAAATTTTCCAATGCGGCCTTGTTTACCGCCATTCCGGCGTAACCAGGGAATACACGCTGTGAGGCATTATAGGTTAAGGTGACCACTGAGGCATCCTGCGCGAACAAAGGCTCAGCAACCCTGCAGATCCTCATCAAAGAATAAGCGCTGACATCAAACGACTCCATCATATCTTCAAAAGGAATATCGATATATGACGGAGCAGGCTGATCAGTGCCCGGAAGACTGTAACACATGACATTCTGATTTCCGAAAGCTATTGCATGCAGGATATAATCTATCGGGCCAAGATCCTTGTATATTGTTTTAAAAAAATCACCTATCTCCTGCTCGTTTCTTACATCTACTTTTGCTGCACAAGTGTCATCAAAACCATGTTGACGGATAAGGTAAAGCACTTCTTCCTTCGTTTCCGGAAGGTAGTTCAGTATAACCCTGCACCCCGACTCATGGAGCTTCAGCGCAGCTTGAAAAGCGATTGAGCTGTCGTTCCTTACGCCAAAAACAACTGCTATTTTACCGTCGTTATTGATCATGAGTTATCTTTTGAAACCAGCATTGCACTGTTTGTACCACCGAACCCATAATTTAAGCAGGCAACTGAATTAATCTCCTTCTTAAATGCCTTTTGAGGCAAAAGATCTCTAAAAGCTGCTAATGGCTCCATCGGACCATTCCAAACTTCCGCTTTCTGGAAATTCTCCAGTTCAAGATTCAATTCCACCGAGTTCAGGCATGGCAAAACTTTTTGTTCGCGCAACATTAAGAGAGCAGCTACGAATTCTACCGCTCCGGCTGCCCCCAGCATGTGACCAAATTGCGATTTCGGTGCCGAGATATGATAGTTATCGGTGCCTAAAACGTCTACCACACTCAGCAGTTCAACGGGATCTCCCATCGGCGTAGAAGTGCCATGTACTTTTACAACATCGGGAATATGGCCCGACTTGCCGAGTAAGCCTTTCCATAGCCGCCGCTGGCCATCGAACGATGGATAAAACATATCCCCATCTCCATCAGAATTATTAAAATAATTATCTATTACACCCAGAATGTTCGCCCCGCGCGATTTTGCCATCTCATATTCCTCAAGGCAAACTATTCCTGCGCCGAATGAGCACACAAAACCATTCCTTTTCATATCAAATGGTCTTGAACTCTCCGCAGCGGAAAATCCACGGCTCAATATGTGCATCCCGTCGAAACCAAGAAAGGTTTCTATCGCAGTTCCTTCTGTTCCGCCTGCAACCACACGATCCTGCAGGCCGAATTTAATAAGTCTGTAGCCATAGCCGATGTTTCCAAGTCCTGTAGCACACGCCGATCCAATAGCCTCGCAAACACCTTTATTTTTTATCAGGCAGGATACGTTTGCCGCTTCACGGTAGAACATGGCACGATCCACGGTATGAGCTCCAAATATCCTCGATTTCTTTCCCAACTGAAAAAACCCATTCCAGGCACTTCTTACGATAGCATTACCGCCACCCCCCGATGCCATTATTACTCCCGTATTTTCGGACTGTGTTTCTTTATCTGTCCACCCTGCCATACCAATTGCTTCCTGAGTTGCCAGCATCGCCCAGATACTGCCAAGGTCGGCAGTTGCCATATTGTTAGCCGGTATCCGTTCCAAATGATCTATATATGCATCCGGATAACCCTCCACAATGGTTGAGTAAATAACCTCGAGGTTCATTTCTGCTTCAGTTACGAAACCGCTAACAGTTGAACGTACCTGTTTATCGTAGGCTATGGCCTGATCCCAGTCCCTGACCAGACTCTGATCTGAAAAAAGTTTATCCGAAAAGTCTTCCAGGCCAGAACAGGTAGGGAAAACCCCCGCCATACCCACTACGGCAACTCTCCTTTCGTTTATCGCCATCTTAATTTGCCGCTCTTTCCTTTGTCCGAATGATCAGATCAACAACATCTTTTACTTTAGAACCAAGCTCGTCGATATCGTCATCCTCAAATTCAACTCCGAACTTATGCTCTGCCTTCGCAGCTATATTGATGAGTTCGGTTGATGGAGTAGCTAAATCCTTCAGGAAGTCTGTTTCTTCGGTAAGATTAACCAGTTTTTCCTGGTCAACTGTTCGAATTGTACGCAGTATATCTATCAGTCCGTTAACTATTTCTTGTCTTTCCATTTATTGTTTTATGTTGTAAAAAGCTCTTTCTTTATTGCTCTTCCTGTAATATCAAATAATTCGGCTACCAGTTTAAAGTCGTCAGACAGACTATAATTATCTATTCGCGATTTATCAAAGTCGCTAAAATATTCATTCAAATCCAAATCTCGGTTAACTTTATAGATCCGTCCGTCGCAAACCATCTGACGAAATTTATAAAACTTAATCTTGCCAATGCTCACAAAGGTCTCTCCCTCAAGTAAATAATGGTGGAAACTTACGTTCCCAACACTAATAAAGGCCGGAATAAATCTATCCTTCAGGTTTAACGGTGGATGATTTAGCTTTTTACACTCCAGGAAAGTACCTAACGAAACGATCGTTGCCTGCGCAAATGCTTCAATCTGATCTACTCCGCGAAATATCCCAAAATGATCATGTACGTCCCTGGCCTTGGGGGTATAACTTGCAACGATTCCCACCTGTGGGTCATGCCAGTGAAAGTTATCCAACAACAATTTAGTTGGGCCGTGCAACAGCATTTTTTCAGGACTGAATCCCACCAGGGTATCGATATTAAAACAATCCTCCATTTATTGCGATATTGCTGCCATTAATATAAGATGCCTTATCCGAAAGCAAAAAAGCGATGGTTTCGGCAACCTCTTCTGCCTTGCCCAAACGCCTGGCAGGTATTGTTTTTATATATTTTTCCCGGTATGCATCCGGAATAGCATCCGTCATTGGAGTTTCAATAAAACCTGGGGAAACACTCAGTACCCTTATCTGGTGTTCCTGATATAACTCGCCAATCTCCCTGGCCATAGATTTTGAGAATGCTATCAGTCCGGCCTTGGTTGCTGCATAAACACTTTGAAACGCATTTCCGCTTTCCGCTACACATGAACTCATATTAATGATCACTCCCCGGTTTCTACTATGGAATATTTTCATCGCTGTTTTGCAGATCATCACAGGTGCTTTCAAATTTACCTGGATCATCGTATCAATTTCACTTTCCGGCTGAAAGATCAGGGACTTGTCAATGGCCATTCCGGCATTATTGACAACCCCATACAAGTCATCGCCATGCTCCGCTTTTAGGCGCTTGCAAAATTCTTTAACTTCATCGGCGTTGCTAAAATCGGCGCCAAGCACAAAGTTCCCCTCCTTTAATTCCCGGATGTTTCCGGCCTTTGAAGCATGAAGGATCAAACAATAATCCGGGTTTAATTTCCTGGCTATAGCCAGTCCTATGCCCTTACTGGCCCCTGTAATTAGTACTTTAGGTTTACTCACACAATTCGGGTCAAATGATATTTCTCAAAAATATAAAAATATACCTGAACAAAAACTTATGGGAGCTATTGGGACACCCGGGAGCTTTCTCAATTTCAGGCTCTTTCTAAGCCATCGTAATTCAAAATATGATGAAACATTGGCAGATTCTTCAGTTCCTTGCTGATAAGGCTAACGGCAGACAGCTGTTCCAACATTTAATTTGCAAGCAGAGGCTAAAAAAATCAAACCTTCTACTTGTTTGTTCGTATTGTTATCGGGAATAAGCACACCTTCTACCAATTCATGAAGATATCCAATAATATATTTTATTTAATTGGCCTGGCTATTATATTAATATTGATCAACACAGTATTTTTTCTCCATCAGGTCAACCTGAATAAAAAGAATCATTCCTTCACTACTACAAGCTATGCTATCATACATTCCGCAAATACCTTACTTTCAACTATCCGGGATGCAGAAACCGGTCAAAGAGGTTTTATTATTACCAATGATACAAATTATTTAAAGCCATTTTATAATGCCAGGCAAAATTTAGATTCTGTTTATAAGGATTTCAACAAACGCACTTCTGTCCGTGAATATGCTACAGTGGATATGCAGCTACTCCGGGGGCTCATTTCTGACCGGATGAATGAAATAAATGAAACCGTGCATTTGAAACAAACCGGAAATACTTCTGAGGCACGTAATGTTATACTTTCAGACCAGGGCAGGACGAATATGCAGGGTATTCTCAAACAAATAAATAATTTAATAAATGAAGAGAGGCAGGTTCTTCTCCAGCATGAACGCGATGCCGATGAATTTACTTTAAGTATCAAGACATATACGATGCTAAGTAATTTCGTTCTCCTGAGCATAGCGATTGCATCTATTTTCAATATAAATGATAACCGTCTGCGAATTAAAAATCTCTTTAAAGAAATAGAAGATAAAAACAAACTACTGGAGCAGCAAAAGAATAATCTTCAGCAATTAAGCCAGGATCTGATTAAGCAGAATGGAGAGCTTGAACGGTTTGCATACGTAGCTTCACATGATCTCAGAGCCCCTGTCGCAAATCTTGAGGCTTTGCTTAATCTGTATAAGGAGGCAAAAAACACTGCAGAGCAAAAAACACTGGTAGAAACAATGAACGATGTTACGGATAACCTGTCATCTAAATTGAATGACCTTGTAGAATTGTTACATAGCAAACATGAAGCAGCCCTCCTGAATGAAACCTTGTCGCTGCATAAAATTTACGAAAAAGTAAAAAGAAGTCTCGCAGCAGAGATCCGGCAAACCAATGCACGCATTCAACATGATTTTTCAGAGGCGCCGACCATCACTTATCCGAAAAGCTACATGGAAAGTATTTTACAAAATTTAATTTCAAATGCGCTAAAATACCGTCACCCTGATAGAAGGCCCGAAATAAATGTTAAATCGTTTAAACAAAATGGCCAGACATTTATGGTAATTGCAGATAATGGAATAGGCATAGATTTGAACAAACATGGCTCCCAATTATTTGGTCTTTATAAAACGTTCCATGCCAACAAAAACAGCAAGGGCATAGGCCTGTATATTACACGGGCACAAATATTATCACTTGGTGGAAAAATAGATATAGACAGCAAACCCGGGGAGGGCACACGCTTTACGATAGCTTTTAATTCTTAAAGAACTGATCACTAAAATTTACAAAGAACAGTTCTTTTGTTGCCCGGGTGATACCGGTATATAACCATCTTAAAAGCTCCGTATTTACCATTTCTTCAGTAAGAAATCCCTGATCAATAAAAACAGCATCCCATTGCCCGCCCTGCGCTTTATGGCAGGTAACAGCAAATGCAAATTTTATTTGTAAGGCATTATAAAACTGGTCTTTTTTAAGATGCTCCATTTGCATGCGCCGGTTTGAAAAGTGGGCATAGTCTTTTAATACAGCCTCATACAAACGCTTTGAATCTGCTGCCGATAAACTTGGAGTTTCTGAATATAAGGTATCAAGAAGCACTTTACATGTTAACGGTTCCTTATCAGGATAGTCAACCAGTTCGATAACCACATCTGCAAACCTGAACCCATACTGCTCTTCTATTCTTTTCACCTTCCTGATCTTTGCCATATCGC
The DNA here is from genome assembly GCA_036402155.1 of Sphingobacteriaceae bacterium. GTDB lineage: Bacteria > Bacteroidota > Bacteroidia > Sphingobacteriales > Sphingobacteriaceae > DASWTL01. The sequence continues at coordinate 7,904 of DASWTL010000353.1, forward strand.
CATTGGCAATAAAATCACCATTAGTTTCATCAGGCGACAACCAGAAATAATTATTACGGACCACCATGATGTAATCCCCCCCGGTAAGCTCTTCCTCCCGGTATAATATCCGGTTACGGATATTCTGATTGTACACATTAGCGTTTTTATTTGAGCGGCAAACCACCAGGGTATTTTCCATACCGAACTTATCATAAGCATAACTTAAGCCTTCAACCAGGCGCTCACCGGTCATTCTGTACACATCTTTAAAAGATTTGACAGTTAACGACGGGAAACCGTTCTTTTCAGTGCGTATTAATTCCCTGGTTTGGGTAGCATTAAATAATATTCCGGATTGTTTTTGTTGCCGGACCACATCCGTGAGTTCGTAACTATAAATATCGAGGGAAAAGAGTTGCTTTAAAGTGCTGATATTTAGTGCAGGGCTATAATCCAAACCTACGGGAGGGAGCTGGGCTGTATCCCCTACCAGCATCAGTTTGCAGTTTTTGCCGCTATACACATATTTTACCAGATCATGCAGCACACTATGGCCATTAAAATCAGCTGCCTGGTCTGTTAACATAGAGGCTTCATCAATAATAAAAACCGTATCCTCCATGATGTTCTGACCAAGTACAAACGTCATATCAGGTGATGCAGCCTCCTTTTTACGATAAATTTTCTTATGGATGGTAAATGCTTTCTTCCCGGAGTAATTGCTTACCACTTTTGCCGCCCTTCCTGTTGGAGCCATTAGAACGCACTTTAAGCGGATACGTGGTAAAACCTTCACCAAAGCACTGATCAAGGTTGTTTTTCCTGTTCCGGCATATCCCTTTAAAACTAAACACCGGTAGCCACTATCTGCCGAAAGAAACTTTTCAATCATAATGAATGCTTCATGCTGTTGCGAAGTGGGAGTCATACCGAATTGAGCGGCCAGCAATTGCCTGATAGTATTCACAATGCAAAAATGCGTAATCAAAGTGAGATGTGAGTACTTAGTACTAAGTATTTAGTACGGAGAATTTAGGGAGCTATGATTGGAAACCAGGCAGAGCAGATGTGGGATATATTGATGTGACTTTTAGCCATTAAATACTGCATTTCGAACGGAATAAGATTATTTCACAATTGTTTCATTAGAAATTTTACTTTTGTTACGAATGGAAACGAGGCTTCAGCTAACAGAGGAAAATTTCGAATCACAACAGTCAGGAAAGAGTGACCTGCTGATCCATATCGGCGAGGAAAACATATCATATGCCATAGTTGATAAGGGTAGAGAGCAGTTAAAGGCGCTGGCAGATTATAAAGCCAATCTGTCTGATCTGGATACTATTCTGGCCTCAGATCGTTATTTGAAATATTTTTATCGGAAGATCAAAATATCTACTAACACGTTTAAGTTTACGTTTATTCCAAGAGATCTCTATACAGATTCAGATATTAATAATTATGCGCGGTTCATCTCGCCTAAATCATCGGCAGATGTGTTAGTAAATGATATTCGCCCGTTCAGGATCAGGAATGTAATGGCTGTAGATAGTGAAATTCAAGACCTTATTTCCGCTCGTTTTAATAAACCCGTACTGTATAGCCAGGCAAACTCTTTTGTTGAAGGCGCTTTCAAAATATCAGCAGTAGCAAACCTATATAGCTTGTGTATAAATTTACAGCAGGAAAGGCTGGAAATGGCAGTGATAAAAGAAGGCGGTTTATTGTTTTATAATTTTTTTGAAAGCAAAACGCCTGATGAATTGAATTACTTCCTGTTACTGGCGATCAGGCAGTTTAATCTTAACACGGACAATACAAAGGTTAGAATAGCCGGCGAAGCAGAAAAGAACGATGATAACTATGCCCGGGTAGAAAAATATTTCAGTAGCATAGAATCAGCTGATCCTGTTGCTTTTGTACAATGTTCAGACACCTTCAATCAGATTAATCTGTCGCGTTATTTCTCCCTGCTAAGCCTGAATTTATGCGAATAATTGGGGGGAAACTGAAAGGATTACGGATAAATCCACCGGCAAATCTACCCGTAAGGCCAACTACAGATCTGGCAAAAGAAGCGCTCTTTAATATCCTCAATAACCTGGTTGATCTGGAGAATATAAAGGTCCTGGATCTTTTTAGCGGAACCGGCAGTATTTCGCTTGAATTTGCTTCAAGAGGCGCTATGGAAGTAGTCTCAGTGGATAAGGATTTTAATTGCTGCAAATTTCAGAAACAAACTGCAGAAAAGCTCCGGTTACCTCAAATAGATGTAAATCGTGCTGATACATTCAAATACCTGGAAATGGAAACCGATTCTTACGACATCATTTTCGCTGATCCGCCATATGACCACCCTAAACTACCGCTGATACCTGAAATTGTATTTACAAAAAAGCTCTTAAAGGAGGGTGGCATATTAATCCTGGAGCATCCCACCATGAAAAAGATAGACCACCCGAACTTTACCGAACAACGGAAATACGGGAATTCTTCGTTCAGCTTTTATGGGGAGAGTAGTGCGTAATGAGTACTGAGTAGTTAGTATTTAGTAGGGAGACCTAAACCGTCAACCCACAACCTACAACTCATAACCCACAACCTACAACTCCCAACCTTTTGACTTTTCCCTTTAACCCTTTACCTTTAACCTTTTACCTTTAATCCTTAAAAAATGAAGATTGCACTTTTTCCCGGTTCATTTGATCCCGTTACCAAAGCTCATGTGGATATTATACGCCGCTCAATCTCCTTATTTGATAAAGTGGTTATAGGGATTGGCCTGAACAGCACAAAGCAGCCCTTTCTGGATTCAGATGTCAGAAAAAAAATCCTGGAGGCCGTGTTCAATGATGAAGAGAAAATTGAAGTAACTCTTTATGAAGGGTTAACCGTTGATTATGCCAGAAAAATCGGTGCATCTTATATTCTTCGCGGCATCCGGTCAGTTTCAGATTTTGAATATGAAAAAGCTATTGCCCACGTAAATCATGCACTTGTTCCTGAAATAGAGAGTATTTTCATTCTGAGTAAGCCCGGATACTCCTCGATAAGTTCTACAATTGTACGCGATATACTAAGAAACAAAGGAGATATCAGTCTTTTTGTGCCTAAAGAAGTTATTCAGTTCATTTAATCACTTTCCACAAAACTCAATACATCCATTATCAGCGGGTAGGTATTCTTTTTAACTATATCGAATTCTGCAATCGTCAGCCAGCGCACCTCAGTAATATCTTCTTCGGTTTGAGGTTTAAGTTCAGATAAACTTTCTCCCATCATTTTAAACCACGAAGTTTTTTTCAGAAAAGGTTTGATATCATTTTCGGTGTACACATGATAGGTATTGCATATCTTATCCCCCGGCTTCTTAATTTTAACACCTGTTTCTTCCTCAACCTCTCTAACAGCACATATTTTTGCCTTTTCATTCATTTCCAGCTTACCTTTTGGGAGGTCCCACTTACCTTTACGGAATATGAATAGGAACTTATTTTCCTCGTTGCTTACAAGTCCCCCGGCAGCTTTTATAAAGTTTACTGATAATTTTATTTTCTTAAAAAGCTCCTTTGCATTCTTTGTATGTACAAAATGCACCATCGGTCCGGTATCCGACTTGACCTTATTATAAAAAGTGTTAAAATCAAACGACTGGCTATCAATAAGTTGATGTGATTTAGGCAAGTTTGGAATAAATTCAGCTATAATTAGAGCAGTTTGATTTAGATATATTCTATAAATTTGTGCCATGATTAACAAACGTGAGACAGAAGAGAAAGTTGCTGAGTTTTTGTTACAAATTAAAGCAATTAAATTGCAACCAACCAACCCTTTTACATGGGCCTCAGGCTGGAAATCTCCTATCTATTGTGATAATCGTATAACGCTCTCTTATCCATCAATTCGTACTTACATTCGTCAGCACCTGTCGGCTTTGATCCAGGAAGAATACGGTTCTGTTGGATTGGTAGTTGGCGTAGCGACTGCAGGAATACCTCAGGGAGTACTTGTTGCCCAGGATCTGGGCCTTCCATTTGCTTATGTACGATCAAAACCTAAAGAACATGGCACCGGAAATATTATTGAAGGTGAAGTTTCTGAAGGGCAGCGTGTTATAGTAGTTGAAGATCTTATTTCTACCGGTAAAAGCAGTTTACAGGCTGTTGAAGCGCTACGTGAAGCAGGCTGCGATGTAGCCGGACTTGTAGCCATTTTCACCTATGGATTTGATGCCGCCGAAGAGAACTTTAAAGCTGCTAAATGCCGGTATTCAACCCTATGCAATTATGATGCATTAATTTCTTATGCATCTGAACACAACTTTATTAAGCCTCACGATGTTGAGCTGTTAAAGAAATGGCGGGAAGATCCTGCCTCATGGGGAGATTTAATTAAAAATCCGGTGTAATGACAGTTTTTGAGAGCCACGTGGTAATTAACAAGCCGGCTGCAGATGTATATACATTTCTGGCTGACCTCAATAATCATGAGCAATTGATGCCTGAGAATATTTACAATTGGTCATCAACCAAGGATGAGGCACGGTTTACCATTCAAAATATGGCAAAACTCGCCCTGAAGGTCTCTAACCGGATTGAGAACAGCACCATAATTATTGTCCCGGCAGACGAACCTCCCTTCGACCTGGAATTAAGGTGGGTGGTTTCTGATAATCATGATTCAACATCCACAGCTGTTCTTACCATTTCTGCAGAGCTCAATATGATGATGAAAATGCTGGCAAGCGGCCCTCTGGAAAAGCTTACATCACATCAAACCAGCAAGCTTAAGAGTATTTTGTAATATTCCCCTGCTTACCATCCCGGCCCTTCGTCTTTAAACTTATCCTACTATCTTTACGCAATGGATAAAACGCTGATCCTGATCACCTGCACAGATAAAGTTGGCCTGGTTGCTTTAATTTCACGAATTCTTGCCAGCCATAAACTGAATATTATAGCCATGCGTGAATTCGTAGATACGGGTTCGTGTACTTTTTTCACACGGATCGAATGTCACGGAACTTTAGATGACTGCACTGAAATTTATCGTGAACTTGAAGAACACCTGCCTGCGCAAGCCTCTATCATTATAAATCCTAAAAAAGAAAAGCGCCTGGCCATAATGGTGACCCGCGAATATCATTGTCTTGGCGATACGCTTGTACGGCATTTCTTTAATACACTTCCTGCTAATGTGTGCTGCGTGATCGGAAATTACAATGATCTGGAAACATTCACCACCCAATTTTCAATACCATTTCATCATATTTCACATAAAGACAAAACAAAAGAGGCTTTTGAAAGCGAATTATTAAGTGTTTTATCATCTTACCAGCCCGACTTTATCGTTTTAGCAAAGTTTATGCGCATACTTTCCCCCCAATTTATTCAAGAATTCCCTATGCGCATTATTAATATCCATCATTCATTCCTTCCGGCATTTGTTGGGGCAAAACCCTATAAACAAGCATTTGACCGCGGAGTAAAACTTCTTGGAGCAACGGCTCATTTTGTTACCAACGATCTGGATGAAGGCCCTATCATTGCTCAGCAAACGCTGCACGTTAACCACACCTTTGGGGTTGCAGACATGGTAATTTCCGGAAAAGAAATCGAAAAGGCCGTGTTAAGCAAAGCCCTTCAACTGGTTCTGGAGGACCGGGTATTTGTAGCTGGTAATAAAACCATTGTATTTGAGTAATACCTGAATTTTTTTCAGGATAATACACTTAAATACAGACGTTTCGTCATTTAGAATTAATTCCTGAAGACAAAAATTCCGATTTAAAACAACCATCATAGGGTGGCTGTTCATTTGATATACCTGCAGTACTATGAATCTCAATAACTTTACTATCAAAGCACAGGAAGCTGTTCAGAAGGCTTCTGAAATAGCTGTTGGCAATCAGCAACAAGCTATTGAAACCGCGCACCTTTTAAAAGGGTTACTGACGGTTGATGAAAATGTAGTCAGTTATTTACTAAAAAAACTGAACGTTAACATTAACCGGTTGAATGATGTACTTGATGCCGAAATTAAAGGCTTCCCCAAAGTAAGCGGAAGTGACATTTACCTGTCGTCTGCAACCAATAGCGCCCTGCAAAAAGCGCAGTCATATCTAAAAGAATTTAAAGATGAGTTCGTATCCGTAGAGCATATTTTACTGGGTATTCTGAACTCGGGCGATAAAGTAAGCACGATGCTTAAGGACGCCGGTGTAAACGAAAAGGACCTAAAAAAAGCCATTACTGAACTTCGGGGAGATAACCGTGTTACCGATCAGAATGCCGAGGCAACTTATAATGCGCTTAACAAATACGCCCGCAATCTGAATGAATTTGCCGAATCAGGAAAACTTGATCCTGTGATCGGTCGTGATGAGGAAATACGCAGAGTTATCCAGATACTTTCCCGTCGAACAAAGAACAACCCCATACTTATTGGTGAACCCGGCGTAGGTAAGACTGCCATTGCCGAAGGAATAGCATTCCGTATCATTCAGGGTGATGTGCCTGAAAATTTAAAAAGTAAGACCGTTTATTCTTTAGACATGGGCGCCCTGATAGCCGGAGCAAAATATAAAGGAGAGTTTGAAGAACGGTTAAAGGCTGTGATCAAAGAGGTTACGCAAAGCGATGGTGAGATCATTCTATTTATAGATGAGATACACACCCTTGTTGGCGCTGGTGGTGGCGAAGGCGCTATGGATGCTGCAAATATCCTGAAACCCGCTCTTGCCAGGGGCGAGTTGCGTGCAATCGGAGCCACTACCTTAAATGAATATCAGAAGTATCTCGAAAAAGACAAAGCACTTGAACGCCGCTTTCAAAAGGTAATGGTGGATGAACCCGACACCCAGGATGCAATTTCGATCCTCCGTGGGTTAAAAGAACGCTATGAAACCCATCATAAAGTAAGAATACGGGATGAAGCGATTATTGCAGCAGTTGAACTGTCGCAACGCTATATTTCTGACCGTTTTCTTCCTGATAAGGCAATCGACCTGATGGATGAAGCTGCGTCAAAATTACGTCTGGAGATGGATTCAGTTCCGGAAGCTGTAGATGAGCTTAACCGTAAGATCATGCAGCTGGAAATAGAACGTGAAGCCATTAAACGCGAGAATGATGAGAAAAAGGTTAAAGAGCTGAGTGAAGAGATTGCAAATATGTCTAATGAACGCGATTCATTACGTGCCAAATGGCAGGGAGAGAAAGACATGGTTGATGCAATTAACAATAAACTGGAGCAAATTGAGAACTTTAAGCTGGAAGCAGATCAGGCTGAACGTGCCGGAGACTATGGTAAGGTAGCTGAATTGCGGTACGGTAAGATCAAAGAAACCCAGGATGAAGTTGAAAAACTCAAGAAGGATCTGGAAGATCAGCAGAAAACTGAAGCAAGAATGCTGAAAGAAGAGGTTACTGCTGAAGATATTGCAGGCGTGGTTTCACGGTGGACAGGCATTCCGGTCACTAAAATGATACAGAGTGAACGTGAAAAATTACTTCACCTGGAAGAAGAGCTTCACAAGCGGGTTGCCGGTCAGCATGAAGCTATCGAAGCCATTTCTGATGCCATACGCCGTTCACGTGCCGGGCTGCATGATAAGCGGAAACCCATTGGTTCCTTCATATTTCTTGGAACCACCGGTGTAGGTAAAACAGAGTTAGCCAAGGCACTGGCAGAATTCCTGTTCAATGACGAACACAGCATGGTGCGGATTGACATGAGCGAATACCAGGAAAGACATTCTGTTTCGAGGTTAATTGGCGCCCCTCCCGGATATGTAGGATATGATGAAGGTGGCCAGCTTACTGAAGCCGTTAGAAGGAAACCATATTCTGTTATTCTTCTCGATGAAATTGAAAAGGCGCATCCGGATGTATTCAACATTTTACTTCAGGTACTTGATGATGGTCGCCTGACCGATAACAAAGGCCGCGTGGTGAACTTTAAGAACACTATCATCATCATGACATCGAATATCGGTTCGCACCTGATACAGGAGAACTTTAAGGATCTGGATGAAAATGATTCTGATGAAATAATAGCTAAAACTAAAAACCAGCTGTTTGAATTGCTGAAGCAAACTATCCGGCCTGAATTCCTTAACAGGATCGATGACCTGATCATGTTTACCCCGCTTGGCCGAAGCGAACTGCGCGATATTGTTTCACTGCAATTTAAAGGTGTTCAGCAAACACTGGCAGAAATGGGCATAAAAATAGAAGCTTCAGAAGAAGCCCTTGACTGGCTGGCCCAATTAGGTTATGATCCGCAGTTCGGCGCCCGTCCTTTGAAACGGGTAATTCAAAAAAGGATCTTAAATGAGCTATCGAAAGATATCCTGGCCGGAAAAGTAAATAAAGACAGTACGATCAAACTGGATGTGTTCGATAATAAATTTGTTTTCCTGAATGCCGAAGAACCTGCTATGAAGGAATAATTGCAATAAATCTGCGGCCGGCTTCAACCGGCCGCTTTTGTAACATCACATCAATAGCCCCTACCCCTATTGAGTTTAATCTGCTTACAGAAACAAACTCATTAAATTTATCCCGGATGAGCAAACGAAATAAATATATCTTCACCATTATACTTGTTGCTGCAATTGGCTGGATGGTTGCAGATTCCTTTCTGCAGCCGGGCATAAAAGACCTGGAGGGTGATTTTAAGGAACTGGCCTTTATACGAAATGAACAGAATACAGGCCCTGTGGTAAGGATTTATGCAGTGAGTGTAAAAGATACCCTATGGGGTTCTATGAAGAAATATGGCAATTATATGCCGCATACAAAATACGGAGTTACCAGAGTGTATTTTTTTCATGATAATAAACCACTTCCAGCAAAAGCGGATCTATCACTGGATGCAGATAATATAAGCGAAAAGTATAAACCCCTGTGCATTGGCAGGTATGAGAAAAACATCATGGGAAAAGTATTGTTAACACCATATCCCTTTAATTCACATTAAAATGGAATCTAAGAATAAATTTGCAGAGTTGATAAATGGCGAAAAGCCTGTTTTAGTTGATTTTTATGCCGACTGGTGCGGACCATGTAAAGTAATGGCGCCTATATTAACCGAGCTGAAAAGTCAGGTTAAGGACAATGTTTCCATTATAAAAATAGATGTAGATAAGAACCCTCAGGCTGCAAGCGCCTATGGTGTACAGGGTGTTCCAACATTGATCCTTTTTAAAAATGGGGCTATTAAATGGCGGCAATCGGGAGTGGTGAGTGCTTCCCAGTTACAGCAGGTGATCTCTGGGGTCATATAAGTCATATCATCTTTGATTCTATTCGTAAAGCGAAGTATTCAAATTCAATAGCGCGTGGGGATGCGCTTTAACTTCAATGAATCGCTTGTCCAGGTAAATTGAAACTCTTCATCTAACGCAGATCCATTGGTGTAATATCCGAAAGAGTAAGAGGTGTCTTTAGTCGCAGTTGAGAACTGCAGTTTGTAACTTCCATCCTGGGTTAAGCTTTCACTAAAAATTAAGTGTTTTGATAAACTGCTGTTGCCATCTGCATCAATTACAACAGAATCTTTGCCATTGGACAGCATTAACCGCGCTGGTGTTGTGCTCTGATTTAAAAGCGAGATCTTAACAGAGGACGGGCCAGGTAGCTTCCCGCAACTTGTAAAGCTAAACATAAGAATTAATGCTATCCATTTCATAAGATCCATCCAGCTTGGTGATGATGGTTCGGCTAAGATAGCAAATTGTTCATCTACTGGTTCAACCTGGGTGACTACCAACATTGTCATGCTGAGCGCAGTCGAAGCACTTATCAATAATTATCAACCGTCGCCCTTCGACTTCGCTCAGGATGACTGACAAAATCATCAACAACCACCATCAACTCAGCCTGGGTGACTACCAACAATGTCATGCTGAGCGGAGTCAAAGCACTTCTTCCTAGTGATAAACAATCGTCGCCCTTCGACTTCGCTCTGGGTGACTAACAAACATTGTCATGCTGAGCGTAGTCGATGCACTTATTATTTACTGGCTGTTAAGCCAAAAACTGTCAAATACTGCCACCTGATCTGCTGTCCCTTTCGAAATAATTCCGGCCCGCACAGCTCTGTCCCACGGCGGCAAATAGGATGAATCAAGATTTTTTTCCGTTACCCGGGTATAGTTTTTCTTATCGGTACTATATGAAAAGCATAGCTCAGTACCATTAAAAACCTCCATTCGCAGGTAAACTTTGCCTTTATGGACAAAGTTACGCTCAATAATGGTGACAGGCTTACCATTTCTGATTGCTACAACCGCAATGAGATCGTCTTTTGCCGTAACTGATATCAGATTCTTTTCATCTCCTATGGCCGCAATTCCTGCTTCGGCCGAAGATCTGTTCAACTTAACTTCCGCTTCTGCGGTAAAATTTTCGGTAAGCACTTTTTGCCCGATAAACCTTCCCGGCCCAGGTAATGCATTCAGATTCATACGGCCCCTGCGCTGATTGTATTGCAGATCCTGAAAAACGCTCCACTGCCATTTATCAGAGATCTTTCTTCCGCTAAAACCGTCTCTTACCAGATGATCAACCATCGCGCCCGGTTTCTCTTCTTTCACAAAATCAATCCATCCTTCATTATTGAACTTAAATTCAATCAGCAGACCCTGCCTGCCGGCGTATTGATGACTCTTAGCCTCATATGCGTGATACATAAAATAATACTTTCCATCCTTTTCAACAGGTGTACCATGTCCCGGGCATTTCCATTTCTCATCGTCAGCAAGTACCGGATTCTTATCATACTTTTCCCACGGACCCATCAGGCTCTTTGAACGCGCTATGCCTGAAATATAATTACATTTAGGGCCGCAACACCCGGCGGCTGCGTAAAATGCATAAAAATATTCCCCGTGTTTCATCATCGATACACCTTCTACCAGGTTCCGCTCCCATGCCTGATCGTTCCTGAACAACTCCTTCTTTTCGCCAACCAGGGCTGTACGTTCCTCGTTTATTTCACTTATCCAGATAGGTGTAGGCTTCTTTACACTATTTCCGTCTTCCTTCCAGATCAGGTGCAATTTTCCGTTTTCATCCCGCATCGGAAAAGCATCTATTGATCCTACCGGCTGACAGATCAGGGCACCATGATCTTTGTACGGACCTTCAGGTTTATCGGCACTGGCTATGCCCACACACAGATTTCCATCCTTTTTATGCGCAGAATAGTAGATATATACTTTGCCATTATCATATGAAATTTCGGGAGCCCAGAAATAAAAGTCGACCCAATCGGGCTTTTTCTCAAACACGAAAGCTTTGGTTTCCCAATTTACCAGATCCTTTGATTTCAGCAAGGGGTAGGCCGGCATCCAGTTGGAAGTAGTTGCGCTGGCCCAGTATGAATCGCCTATTTTAACAACCGATGGATCCGGATAATCACCGGGAAGTATTAATTGCTGGGCATTTGCCGATATCAATAAGGTAAGGGATAACACCGCCCCGGATAAAAGTCTTTTTAGCATTGTTGTTGCATTTTTCATAAAAAAAGAGAGCCTGGCCGTTTTATTTAATAAGTTAAAAGGATAGCCCGGATCTCTCCGGCTAAACTACCATTTAGGTGGCGGCTCTGCAAGCGAAGGTGATTATTTTGAATAACAGGCTGACGCAGGGAAACAATGTCAAGCTGAGAGTCGCCCTTCGACTTCGCTCTGGGTGACTAACAAACATTTTCATGACTCAGCGCAATCGAAGCACTTTTTACTAATGATCATCAACCGTAGCCCTTCGAATTCGCTATGGTGACTACTAAAATCTGTCATGCGGAGTCGAAGCACTTATTATTAAAATTATCAACCGTCGCCCTTCGACTTCGCTCTGGGTGACTACCAACATTGTCATGCGGAGTCGAAGCACGTGCGGTTGGCCATTAATGATAATTTTTTAAATATTGCCGCTATGGCATTGGATATCTGGGTACCTCGGAGGGTAGGCAACCGCTACGTTACAGTTCTTTATCCTCGAACATTTTTGCGTCGCGGGTATTTTTTTGCACTGCAATGGCCGAAAACATGCTAAGACTGAATGCCATGGCGTAAAATCCTTTTTCACTTCGCAGCAGGTCTG
>DASWTL010000354.1:0-10484 GCA_036402155.1 Sphingobacteriaceae bacterium
CTAAGAACAGAGCCCTGGAGTCTAAAGGTGAATTTGAGGGAATAAAATATAATCACCAGGCGGTTCTGCTGGTTGGTTCGGTTAGTTCGGTATCACCATATTCAAAGGATTTTAAGCCTTTAGCCATCCAGCGGGTTCAGGCCGGCGAACATACCGAAAATCCGGAGACTTTTATGAAAAGCCAGATTAAACACAAAACCCGGTTTGTATCAGACGGAGACCCCAAAACGATATCAGCTCCCGAAAAATTAAAAGATCAGTTGAAGCCGGGTCTTGATAAGAAATACAATATTAAGTGGATTAAGGAAGAGGACAAACTGGCTCAAAATTGAGAAAGGACGTGAAATGTTTGTTAACAGCTGAGTGAAACCAGAGCAACTGGTCGACATTAAGTTTAAGCGATGGTTGCCCAGAATATGCAAGTATAAATGGGATTAATAACAGCCGGTATCGATCTGATTAATAAGATTTTAGCTGCTATATTAACAATGACCCGATCATATCTTCAAATCACCATCTTTAGCTGATTATAATTCAATTTTTAATTCCACCGGACAGTGGTCTGACCCCAGATACTCGTTAGAGATCAGTGCCTCTTTTACATTTTTCAGAAGCGAGTTGCTTACCAGGAAATAATCAATTCTCCATCCACGGTTTCGTGCGCGGGCGTTGAATAATTGATTCCAGTAGGTGTATTTTATTTCGGCGGGATGAAGGTGCCTGAAAGTATCCGTAAAATTGCAATCAAGAAGTTTATTGAACCCATCGATCTCAACCTGTGTATATCCGGCAGATTTGTTATAATTCTCTTTAGCACGTGCGATATCTATTTCTTTATGCGCTACATTCAGGTCGCCACCTAAGATGACAGGCTTTTTTTTATCCAGTGAACTGATGTACTGCCTGAAGTCGGTGTCCCACTTTTCGCGGTAAGCCAGACGCTTTAACCCATCGCCTGAATTTGGTGCATAAACCGTTACAAGGAAGAATTTATCATATTCAGCTGTTATAACCCGTCCCTCCTGATCATGTTCTTCAATATTCATATCAAAAGTAACACTGAGAGGTTCTTTTTTTGTCAGAATTGCCGTTCCGGAATATCCTTTGCGGGCTTTTGAAGAATTCACATAAGTTTTATAATCCGGCAGCAATTCACATAACGATTTAACATCTTCAGATCCGGCCTTCGTTTCCTGCAGGCACAATACATCCGGATCCATAATCTTCACATCTTTCACAAAATCTCTTTTAGTAATGGAGCGAAGACCATTAACATTCCAGCTGACAAAATGAAATGTACTCATAGCAATAAATGATTAATGCGAATTTAATAGTTTTACAGATAGTAAATTCTTTTTAAAAGCCTCAAGTTGTATAGACATATTAACAGGCAATAATTACATTTGTCAGTAGACATTAATTAAACTTGTTATGTAGCCCATCCAGTTAGGGGCCGCGTGATCCAGTTACCTTAAAAGCAATTAATCAATGAAGAAAATCAACAGACGTACCTTTGTTTCTCACTCTCTTTTAACAGCTGCCGCACTTTCAGTTCCGGTTTCATTGATGGCTGGTAAAGAGGACGATACCTTTGTGGCTGAACCTGGATCGCCGGCTGTTCCCGGCATTATTGACACGTATGTTAACCTGCTGGAGTTTCCTTTTCGCAGGCTGAAATTTGGCGAAACTAAATCACTGGTTTCAAAACTGCGGAAGCATCAGGTTAAACAGGCTTGGGCAGGGAGTTTCGAGGCATTATTTCATAAAGATATTGATGGGGTGAATTCCCGTCTGGCGGAAGAGTGCCGGAAGAACGGAAAAGGAATGCTTTTGCCGTTCGGAACTGTGAATATCGCCTGGGCGGATTGGGAAGAAGACTTGAGAAGATGTCATGAAGTTTATAAGATGCCCGGAATCCGGATTTATCCGATTTACCAGACTTTTGATCTGGAACATCCGGAGTTTCTAAAACTGGTACAAAAGGTTGCTGAGCGTGGAATGATTCTCCAGATTGTTGGTGATGTTGAGGATATCCGGCATATACACCCGATTGTGAATGTGCGGGGAATCAACTTTGAACCGCTAATTGATGTTATGAAAAAGGTTCCCAAAGCTAAGGTACAACTTGTTTATTGGAACAACCGAATTGGTGGAAATCTTCAGAAATTAGTAGATCAGACCAATATTGTTTTCGATATTTCGCGGATTGAGGGTAACGGAGCTGTAGGACGTTTGATTGAAGGTAACTCATGGTCCGGAGCTCATAAACCCGTTCCCGTTGAACGGTTTCTTTTCGGGTCGCATGCGCCGTATTTTCCGGTAGAAACGAATATTATGAAGCTTTTTGAGTCGCCATTGACTCTGGAGCAGATGCAGGCAATTATGCATGTGAATGCCCGTAATTTCCTTAAACGATAGGTATTAAGAAATGTGATGTTATTGCCTTAATTCAATATTTCAATCCTCAAATCTTTCTTTCATGAAACAAACAAAACAAACATATATGGATGCCACGCCTTTCCCGATCGATCCTAAAAAATATGGTCTTCCTGATCTTCAGCAATTAAAAGATTTCCGGATATGGGATGGGCATTATCATGGATTCTGGACGACAATACAGCCCGTGAAGCAGCATGAGCAGATGATGTATTATGTTAACCGGATGGGTATTGAACGGGTGATATCGGTTGATATTGGAGGAACCCTTCAAAAACCACTGATAACAATGGAATATGATCAGGAATTGCGTTCCCTTTTGGAAAGAGACCGGGATAGAGTTTCCGGAATCTCACCTATTGACCCTGGTTTTCCTGATGCAAGCTGCAAAAAGATGGAAGACTGGATCCGTAATGGCCCGTGTATCGGTATAAAGTATGTGGGAGGAAATGAGCTGGGTATTACCTGTGATCATCCGAATAATGACAAGATCATACGTTTGGCAGCAGAACTGGGTGCTGTGATCTATATCCACACCTGGATTAAGGTAGGGGGGACGCCAAGGTATCCGGGAGGTGGAAACCTTTCTGGTGAATCAACTCCAATGCATGTTGCGGCACTTGCTAAACGATTTCCTGATGTGCCTATGATATGTGGTCATTCAGGCGGTGACTGGGAACTTGGAATACGGGCTATTCGCTCTTGCGACAATGTGTTACTGGAATTTAGCGGCGGTGATCCGAATTCCGGTTCTGTTGACATGGCGGTGAAAGAATTAGGCGCCGACCGGATCGTTTGGGGTGGGCATGGTCCATCGCGTTCATATTCTACTGAGATCTCAAAGGTATTAGACGCATCAATCTCGCATGCCGACCGCATGAAGATCTTTGGTGGAAATTACAGGCGGATAGCTGAAGGTATTTTCAAAAAGAAGGGAATTCCGATCGAGATCTGATAAGTTTTGTAAGTTTATTGTCCCGGGAGGACGTAAATATTATCACTCATTATAATTAATGGATAATTCGATCAGGAGTTTTGTTCTTAGTTTTCTGGCATATGCGTCACTGAGAGATGTTGACTCTGAAAGACTTTGTGAGTTGTCTGGCATCTCGTATCGAAAATTAATTGCTGAAGAAAATTACACCGTTTCGCCAGTGCAAATTCGCAGTTTATGGCAGAATGCGGTGTATTTAACAAAAGACGACCTCTTCGGACTTCATTTTGGGGAATCGCTGCAGCTCGCAGCTTTAGGAATTGTTGGTGAAATAATAAAAAGCAGTAACACCGTAGGTGAAGCGCTGGATATTGCTGCATCTCTTACCCATTTAATAACGGATCTTTTTCATATTAAAATTGCCCGGCATCCCGGAACTTTTAGCGTACTGTTTATTCCGCAGAGCAGTAACTGGAAAACGGATGTAGTATGCAGGCAGGTGCTGGATATGCTGATGGCATTCGTAATACATGAAATGGATGGTCTTGTATTGCAGAAGATCGTTCCTTTGTCGTTCAGTTATACAGCTGAACTTATTGATGAGGAAGAGTCTTGCCGCGTGATGCGTTGTAAGATGGATTCAAATAGGAATGAGATTTCGCTTAGTTTTGAGAACAAATATCTGAATGAACCCATATTATCTGCCAATTATGAATTACAAAATATTCTAATCCGGAAGGTGCACACTTTAGCGCCCGGTACAGGCAAGGCCCGGGCTTTAAAAACCAGTATTTTTAATTACTTATTATCAAATTCCTACCTGGGAATTCTTTCGCTCGAACAGGTTGCATCTAACTTTAATATGAGTGGCCGTACCATTCAACGCAGGTTAAAAGAGGAAAGCACAAGTTATCAGCAGGTAGCTGATGATGTTCGAAAAACTATAGCTATTAATTACCTGCAGTCTGGATCTTATCCTTTAAAGCAGATATCCTTTTTGATGGGTTATAACGAATTAAGTGCCTTTTCGCGCAGTTTCAAACGCTGGACCGGCAAGACGCCTGCTTCTTATCAAAAGATTGCCAGACCCTAAACCTTGTTTCTCTAATTTTTAAATCAGTTTGTCGCATTTAGGTAAGTGTGTGGCGTAATATGGTAATAAGTTAGAATAGGAGTTGGGGATATTTGATTCGTAAACTAAAACTTTCAAGACATGGAAAATGAATCAAAAAGAGTCGTAACTGAATTTCTGACCGCAGTTCAACAAGGCAATATTGAGAAGTCCGGCCAACTGCTTTCTCCTCAAATTGTTTGGAACCAGCCTGGTAAGAATGTGATTTCTGGTATTAAACAATCAAGTTCGGATGTTTTTGCGATGGTTGGGACTATGTTCGAGCTATCGGGGAACACACTGCGGCTGGTTGAAGTGAAGTCTGTTAGCGCTAATGGCAACAAAGCAGCCGCGCTGGTAAGGTGGACAGCATCAAAGCCGGATGGCAAAATCCTCGATGTTGAAAATATAGACGTGTATACCATTGAGAACGGCAAAATTATCCAGGCAGATATTTTTTCGGCAGATATTGATCTGGAAAATCAATTTTGGATTTAAGAGATTAAGCAGCCACTTCCGGCTGCTTAACTTTTACTGTTCACCACTCTTTTAAGTGCCATAATATAGCCCAGATGCATCCTTTCATGTACAGGCAGAAACATAATTGCAGCTTCTATGGTATCCAGAGGTACTCCCAAACTGGTAACATATGGCCTGTATCCAGCTAATTTCCCTGCATTATAATCTGAAAGAAGTTTTCCATTGATCGATGTCGCATATTTATTGAGCAACTGATATTCTTCTTCTCCAATAAATTCAACAGGTTTGGTTCCGCGATTATATTTTTCAATAAGCTCTTTTGGCATGGTAACCTCTGCTCCTGAAAGTTTATAACAAAGCAACTCCTGGGTAACAAGAATATGCCCGAAATTCCAGATAATATTATTGTTAAACCCCGGAGGTACATAATTTAAATGTTCAATTGAAATATCGCGGATTTGGTCCAGTACCAATCTGCGCATATTATCCAGGAATTTAAATGTGGTTTCCATAATTAATACAATTTCGGCCAGCCTATTTAAATCCAAATATAAAAGGAAAAATAAAGACCACGATAATAGTCCATATTACATAAATGGGCAGATAAAGGGCAATGGATTTCCCAACCTCAATGATAAGAGCCTTTTTTGAAATTACCCTGAAAAGTTGAACGGTTACTATGAGGAGATTTATTAGGATCAATATATTTCCGCCTAAAACTGCTGTGCGGTTTGGTGTAAATCCCCACTCCGAAATCCGAAAGATTATGGCAGATAGAGCCACGCTGTTTACAACAACGGTTACAACAGATAACAGAAATAAAACCCATATTCCTGCCTGGTTTTCAGAGGTTTTGGATGTTTCGGCTACAGAAAAGAAAATGATGGCCATAACCCCGATTAACAGCGCATTAAATATCAATAAGAATTCACGGTCGTTATATGGATCTTTACCTGAATATACTATTGCTATCAGATAAACAAGCAGCATAATCAATACCAGCGGACTGAATAGTTTAGCAATTACAGGGGAGACTTTTCCCACTAATTGCGGATTGGTTTGGGTAAGGTAGGTGCCGATAATTGGCGCAGCAGGAAGTCCGAAGACAGCAATATTTGTGAAATAGAATTCTCTGATATTAATACCGATAAGCGTGAAGAGCCCGATGGTTACGCCTGTCATGATTCCTCCGGCAATCAGGATGAGTGTGGTCATGACTATGAGGTCGCCGTTATATTTTAAATAGCCAAGTCTCTTGTTGTCATTATTTCTTGTATCACCAACAAAAGCAAAACCTAATACCGACCATAGAAATAAGATTAAATGAATGCACGATAAAATTAAAGTATCACTCTTCTTAAGGTCGGGGAAGGAGTTGATGAAAATTAACCCGATGAGGATTGCGCCGGCAATACTTGCAATTTTAGCTGTTGATAATTTAGTCTTCCAGGCAAAGTAAGCGGACAAACATGGAAAAATTATAAAGCCGATATTTCTCGGATAAAAAAACTCTTCGTTTATATTAAAAAATGCCGGAAATTTTGCGATAAGGCCGGCTATTAGCGACGCAGTAATCACAAACAATAATTCATTGCGGGATCCCCAGCTAATTTCATCGTTTTCGTAATTCAACCTCTCGTTCCAGAAATCAGCAGGTGGATTGCCTTTCAGTTCGGGATACAGTTTATTGAACTCCTTTTTGAAAGTCAATTTATTAGTTCTGTATATTTTTTCGAGCTGGCCAGGGTCGTTAATATGAGTTAGGATTTGGTCTTTCATGAGTTTTGAATTTATAAGTTCCTGATTTAGGTTGATAGTTTTAATCCCACAGTGTGCCATCTAATCCCAGCACAATGCCCATCCAAAGTCCGATAATGTAAACGATCAGGCTTAATATAACAGCTACTGTCTTATTTATCCTACCCTTGAAACTCAGTTGATACATAAAATAATAAAAGGCACCTCCGACGGCACCTGCCAATGGGGTTATAATCAGTGGCCTGATTCTCCACAGCTTTCCCCATTCCGGGTTTGATTCTGCTCCGAAAATAAAGAAGGAAATTACGAATAGAGCGATACCAGCGCCCAGCATTATTGGTTGAGCTAGTGAATGTGGTTGGTTTTGCTGTTCAGGAAAATTTGTGTTCTGTTTCATGATGATTAATTTATAAGTTGTAAAGTACTTTGTAGTTCAAAGTTAAATAAAAGTACTTTGTAATTCAAAGTATTTGTGAAAAGATTTTACGGCGGGCTGTTTATTAGGCGAAGATAGTCTTGGGTGCTTAGTGCTTCATTCTACCCAAAAGCAGCGGCTTTCACAAGTCCTTTCTAATGGAGAGGGGCATTTTGACAGCAAACAGGAAGCAAGTCGGAACATAGGGTGTAGATTAATCGAACTCAGGTTGATACGTCCCTTTCATAATAAGGGTGAAATTATCCTTATTTCTTAACTGCACTTTTACCAAACTGGCGTGGATAGTATGAAAAAGTAGTCATAAAGTATTGCTGCAATACATTTCTTGTGGCAAATGTGAAACTGTTCGCATTACCGGTGTTAATTATACTATTGTTCTGGCGGAACAAATCTAAAGCAGTAAATTTAAACTCTGCATTATTACCCTTTAACAGACGATAAATGACACTTGCATTCCAGATGTTGTAATTTATGGATTTGCTTGCTGAGGATCGGTTGCTATTAAGGCTTATATTACTATTGAGGGTAAACTTTTTGGTTATATTATAACTGCCGCTCAACGTTGAACTGGAATTTGTGCCGCTGTAATTGGTATTAAATGCATTCTGCCTGCTACGGTAAAAGTTAAAGGTCTCCCTCGTTTCTACAGCCAGTTTATCTTTGTACGTATAATTGAAACTTAGATATGTATTGGTATTCAAATTATTAGAAAAACTAAAAGCATTATTTACATATCCCGGACTTTTAACAAGTGACATCGAGCCTCCCAAATTGATCTGAAGTGCGCTTGTGTTTAATTTCAGTGCTTTCTTAATTTCGCCGCCGAGGCTTGCCGATTTATAGCCGTCCACATTCACTAAATAAATTGTACGCCGGTTTTGATTATCGATAAACATGCTATCTGCAAAGCTATTATCGATAAAATTAACATAAGCATTGATATTGTAATTTAAAGTATTTTTTCCGCGCAGATCATTGTGATAGAGGTACATACGTATGTCCCTGACCGTTGCCTCTCTTAAATTAATATTGCCTTGTTGCATCCTGTAAACATTCGCGCTATCGGTTAGAGGAGCTAATTGATCTATAGTTGGGATGCGCACATCCGTATTGAAATTGAGGGAGATTTGATTACTATACTCCCCATGCTGGTTTTTATAATAGCTAACTGATGCTGCAGGTACAAAATTACTGTAGCTGCGGCTGATGTTTTGAAATGATTTATCAGAGCGGTTATCCTGGTAACTAAACTTTTGCTTGGCAGAAACTTTAAAAGTAAGATTTCTGTTGAATCTGTTGCTGAGGCGTTTGTGAAAGCTTCTTATTAAACTGAAAGAAGGCGTTTCGCTCAATGTGTTTGCGCGAAGATTGTTGCTCAAATAAGCATTGGCGGTATAATCACCCGTTGAATGGTTAAAGTCGGCTACATGATAACTATTGTTAGAATTTGCCAGGTAAAGCTCATTACTAATGCTGAAATCTATGTTTCCCAGTCGCTTCTCGCCAAAGAACAATCGTTTTAGCTGAGGTAACTCTGCAAAAAGCCGCTGGTTTACGTTGCTGCCAACGTTGTTATATCTTCGGTTAAAATCACGATTGGAGGCAGCATTGACAAAAGACCTGAATGTCGTCAGGTCTGTTCTATCATTATCCATATCGTTTACATTAAGGCTGTACCTCACATTAAAGCTTTTGATTTTTTGCCTGAAGTTCATGTAGTTGTTATAACCGTAATCCGCATTCAGACTAAAATTTTTATTGGTATAATTATTCCGCCCTGCAGTATTATTTGTACTCGTTGTATCGTTTTGTTGATTAGCGGCACTTCTTAGCGACCGGTTATTGGTTTCACCTGTATTTACAGAGAGATTTTGGCTGATATTTAAGCGGTGATTTAGTTTAGCATACTCAAACTTACTGTCGAAGTTGTGATTGTTGCTTAATGTACTGTTGTTACTTGAGGAATTGTCAACTATCTTAGTTCCTGCACCAATTGTTGTAGTGGTCTGGCTGTTTGATATAATGTCGTTATTTTTGTTTTGTAAAAAGTAGTTTGCAGTAAGCGCACTTTTTTTCTCATAATTAGGCTTTTCAATAAAATTATAACTGAAGGTTGCACCTCCTGTGTTGGTACGGTTTATTCCCGTTGCCCTAAAATCCGGCTGATATTCTACATTGGTACCGACACCTTTAAATGTGCTGTTAGAAGTTAAGTCCCTTATGTTATTTGCAATTTTATTGACATTATTGCCTGCTGCAATAATGCCCAGTTGTAATTTAGGAGCAAAAAAATTGATATTTCCGTCGGCTTCAAAGCGCTCCGTTGTACCGTAACCGCCGCCAATTTTACCAAAATGGCCGGTGCCCTTCCCTTTCTTAAGCTTAAGATTAACAGTTAGTGTGCTATCTAATGGGTTTGTTTCATCCTTTTGCACGTTGTAAACCTGCACCTTCTGCAATGCATTCTTAGAAATATTCTGGAGTGCCATCTTAAAATCTCCGCCAAAAAATTCTTTTCCGTTTACCAGCAGACTTTTAACCTCTCTGCCATTTACGGTTATCTGCCCGTCGCCCCAGAGCGTAACGTTGGGGATCTTTCTGAGCAGATCTTCAACTACGGCGTTGCTGTCTAATTTAAAAGCGGCTGCATTAAATTCTAATGTATCGCCGTTCATTTGTATCGGGGGGATACTGATCTGAACCTCTTTAAGCGCAATTGCCTTTGGAATCAAAACCAGGGATTTTAAATCAATAGCAGTTTGCGTGCCGGTAAGGCTAAAGTTCTGCCGGAGTAACTTGTAGCTAACATGACTTACTTCGATATAATATTTATTGTTGAGGGGTAGGTTTCTGAAACTGAATTCGCCGTAATTATTGCTTAACTGATAATTTAATAAGGTACTGTCTGCTTTGTAAACAGATACTGTTGCCGACTTCACCGTGTAATTATGTACCGTGTCCTGCAGCTCGCCCCTAACAGAACCGATATTATTTGGATTTGCCTGTTGAGCCTGGGCATTATAGAAACATACAGTAAAGCTTATTACTGTAATCAGTTGCAGTGGTTTGTGCATCAGACGTAGGTTAATGTTTTTTAGGTTTAAGCTGAATGATTACAGGATTGCTTTTGCGGTCCTGGGTTTTGAAATATTCGTGCATTTCCGGGCTGAACTTTTTGTTCTTATCACCCAGTTGTTCCTTAAAGGTAAACATGGCTAGCGATGAATAGCTGGTATAGAAATAGCCCTCTTTGTATAGATGAAAGCCTTTGTTAGCAAAATCATAAAATGCCCCAGCATCGGTAACAGGTAGAAAGGAGGACAAGCTAT
>DASWTL010000355.1:0-9171 GCA_036402155.1 Sphingobacteriaceae bacterium
AGTACACTTAGCCGCATGCCAACGGTAGATTTTGGCATAAGAAGAAGGATTGTCCCCAATAATATCAGAAAAAGAAAGCTGGCAACAAATAATAAGGTGGGATTAAAATAGAATTTATCGAAAACCAGACTGGTTTTAGAAAGCTCAACAATGAATACCGCGTAAATACCTACGTAAAGCCATGGCAAAGCATCAAGATCAAGATAACTGAAAGCCGGAGGATAAATGCGGGCAATTATGACAAGTGTGAGATAAAGAAACAGTATGATCTCGCTATAAAACGAAAGCTTTTCTGGTTTTTTAAAATAAATGGTGGAAATAATTTTGGACAGAAGCAGCAGATCAAACACATAAATCAAAAGCTTTATCGGAAATAGCACATTCGCTTCTACAGCTGAGCTTGTATTATATCCAATTAAAAACAAAATAAACAGCGCGCACAACATGCTGCTTAACAGCATGAAGTGATCAATTCTTCTCCTTATACCTTGAACATCGCTATTACTTAGTTTTCCAAACATTAGTGTTTACTCATTCAACGAATACACCGTACTCAATGTAAAGGAAAGAAAATGCACTTTTATTACGATCTGTTCAAATGGATGATTTGACCAAAAACTTTTCATAGGTGCAGTAGTTTACCGATCAAAACTTCCGAAGTATTAAAAACTTCGGAAGTTTAACAACAGATTGTTATTAAGAAGTAAAAGAAACTTCTAAGGAAATAGGCACTGCCGATAACGCTTTGGAAACCGGGCAGTTCTTTTTTGCAATTTCTGCCAGTTCACGGAACTTTGCTTCATCCATACCAGGAACCTTACCTTTCAGATCAAGATGGATTCCACTGAATGCAAATCCGCCGCCTTCTACTTCCGACATGGTAATAGTAGACTTTGTTTCCAGAAGTTCAGCCGTATGACCTGCGCCATCAATCTGAAAACTTAAAGCCATTGAAAAGCAACCAGCATGTGCTGCTGCAATTAATTCTTCAGGATTCGTACCATTAGTGCCGTCTTCATTCTGGAAACGTGCTTTGGTGCTGTAAGGAACTTCATTTAATACACCGCTGGGTCCTGTTAGAGATCCCTTTCCTTCTAAACCGCTTCCGCTCCATTTGGCGGATGCATATCTTTTAAATGCCATAGTTGTATTTGTTATTGGGTTAATAAGTTATTGGGTTATTGTTATAGATTAAATAAATAAAGTTACAATTAAGGAAATTGTTTACACTATTTAGTTTAAAGGTTTTTTTGACCGAACCCGATAAAGGAGTAAACTCAATATAATTTTGAGCTTTAACCGAATTAAGTAAAAAAAGAAAAAGGATTAACAGTAAACTATTTCGAAAACGCATTAATACTTACCGTTTATAAGTTCTGATAATTGATCTTCATTGAACCCCAACACAATTTTGCCGCCTTCTGTTTCAACTACAGGCCGCTTAATCACACTGGTTTTATCCTGCATGAGTTTAAATGCAGCTTCCTGAGACCTGATTGAATTCTGAAGCGCCGGATCAAGTTGTTTCCAGGTAGTGCCTTTTTTATTCAGCATCGCTTCCCAGCCCACCTGGCCGGCCCACGCTTTCAGTTTATCTTCAGAAACTCCGGATTTCTTAAAATCATGAAATTCAAAATCAACATTTTTTTCTTTTAACCATGTAAGGGTTTTTTGGACAGTGTTGCAATTTTTAATTCCGTAAATCTTCATATTGGCATTGATCTTAATTCTATTTATTAAACCGCGTCATGGTTAACTCTGGTCCTACTGTTACAAAACTTTTAATCATTTCGATGGATCGGTCGATGAGTGCAGGTAATTCAGGCTGTTCATCATCATCAAATCCGCTCAGAACATAATCAACCTGGCGGCCTTTTGGATAATTATCTCCCACTCCAAACCGCAGGCGTGCATAATTGCTATGCCCAAGAGCCAGTTCAATGCTTTTAAGTCCATTATGTCCTCCTGCGCTGCCTTTAGGTTTTAACCGCAGTGTTCCTAATGGCAAAGCTATCTCATCAACAAGAACCAAAACATTTTCGATGGGAATTTTTAATTCCTGCATCCAGTAATTAAGCGCCTTTCCGCTTAAATTCATATAGGTTGTAGGTTTTATCAGATGTACTTTTCGGCTTTTATGGGTAAACTCGGTATAATACGCCAGCCGCATATTAAAAAAAGTGGTTTGTTCCTGCTTTGCTAGCTCGTCTGCTATCATAAACCCGATATTATGACGGGTATCAGCATATTCATGACCAATATTTCCCAGGCCAACGATGAGGTATTTCATTGGGATGAGTATTGACTATGGAGTATGGTGTATGGAGACTGCATGCGGGAATAAGTATGCAGTCCTTGAATTATGGTTACACTACTTCTTAATTGCATAGATAGATTATAATAAATTACAATTTGTACTAAAGGCAAATGTAAAAATATAACTCAAGCTAGTGTTACAAAAAAAAGCAGCGCAAGATCCTCTCCTGCGCTGCTTTAATAAGTTTAAGAAGTAAAATTACTTCTTACCTGCTGCTGCTTCCTGCTCTGCTTGCTTTAGAGCACGTGAAGAAGTTACAGATACGATAGTATCGTCTGCATTATTGGTGATCGTTGTATTTGGATAATTTACTTCTCCAACACGAACTGACTTACCAACTTCTAATGGCTCGATGCTTACTTCTATGTATTGTGGCAGATCTTTAGGAAATGCTTTAACACGTAGTTTACGTAATTTCTGGATCAGTTTACCACCCATTTTCACACCTGGTGATGTACCGGTTAACTTTACAGGGATCTCCATGGTGATCGGCTTTTTATCATCCAATAATAAAAAGTCAACATGAACGATCTGCTCAGTTAATGGATGGAATTGAATATCCTGAAGAATAGCCTGTGACTTGGCTCCATCAACATCAAGATCAACGAAATGAACGTCTGGTGTGTAAACCAAACCTTTCAAATCAGCTGCGGACACTGCGAAGTGGGTTTGTTCTTTCCCACCATAAAGGACTGCAGGCACTTTGCCTTCATAACGCAATCCTTTAGCGTCTCTTTTCCCTACGCTCTCTCTGCGAGAACCGCTAATAGCAATTGATTTCATAATTATTTATTTATTTAAAACTTGTTACTTGCTTCTTAAAACTAACTACTCTGTACTCAATACTCTGTACTAACTTAATCCACTCTGAACAGATCACTTATAGATCCATGTTCGTTAACATTGGCTATCGCTCTTCCAAACAGATCAGCAGTTGATAATACTCTTACTTTACTGCTTTCTTGTTTCAAAGGAATGGTATCAGTAACAATAAGTTCAGCTAAAACTGATTTTTCGATGGTTTCGTATGCCTTACCGGATAAAACTGCATGCGTACAAACGGCCCTAACACTGCTGGCTCCATGATCCATGATCAATTGTGCTGCTTTTGCCAGGGTACCAGCCGTATCAACGATATCATCCATCAGAACGATATCCTGATCGGTAACATCTCCAATAATTGACATTGATTCAATTTCATTGGCACGTTTCCGGCGCTTATCACATATTACTACTTCAGCGTTAAAATATTTCGCAAATGTTCTGGCCCTGTATGAACCACCCATATCAGGCGATGCAATAGTTAAATTAGGCAGGTTTAGCGACTTAATATATGGAACAAAAATAACTGCGCCGTCCAAGTGATCAACCGGTATATCAAAAAATCCTTGTATCTGCGCCGCGTGAAGGTCCATCGTCATAATCCGGTGCGCACCAGCTGCCATAATTAAGTTAGCTACCAGTTTAGCTCCAATTGCAACCCGCGGCTTATCCTTTCTGTCCTGACGTGCCATACCAAAATAAGGAACTACTACAGTTATGTAATGCGCTGAAGCCCTTTTGGCGGCATCAATCATGAGTAATAATTCGATTAAATTATCATAGGGCTGGCTGGTAGACTGTATCAGAAAAACATCGCATCCACGTACCGACTCGTTAAAGGATGGCTGGATTTCACCGTCACTAAAACGGGCTAATTCCATATCTCCTAGATCTTTTCCGTATGCTTTAGCAATCCTGTCTGCAAGAACAGTGGTTCCAGAACCGGCAAATAATTTAACTGGGTTAAATTGAAGGGGCATGTTGTGATTATTAAAAAGGAAAAAAAATCGGATTGTGTTATTCAATCCGATTTCTATCTTTTAGTTGCCCGACCAGGATTCGAACCTAGACGATCTGAACCAAAATCAGATGTACTACCTTTATACTATCGGGCAATTCCTCCATTTTTGGGTAACCCCTTTGAAATGGAATGCAAATATAGAGGGATAAATTATATCCTGCAAACGAAATTTATTATTTCGACAATCCTGGCCTGTTAATTACTGTTAAACATCAGTAATGCTTCCTATAATTTAAATTCAATTCACTAATTTCGGCAGCGTATAATTCAAAACCTAAGGATGAACTATTCAAAAATAAACAATCTGACCGGCTGGTTAACATTTCTTATTGCTGCTGTTGTATATACTTTAACGCTGGAACCTACGGCTAGTTGGTGGGATTGCGGTGAATTTATTTCTGCAGCATATAAATTGCAGGTTGTGCACCAACCGGGGGCTCCACTGTTTTTAATGATCGGGCGCATGTTTTCATTGCTTGCCAGCGACCCTACCATGGTGGCTTACTGGATTAATATGAGTTCTGCGCTTGCCAGTGCGGCCACCATATTATTTTTGTTCTGGACAATCACTGCATTGGTTAAAAGGGTCATAGCTAATACGAATGAAGAACTAAGTTTATCCAACCTGGTAATTATAATCGGTTCCGGATTAGTTGGTGCATTAGCCTATACTTTTTCCGATTCATTCTGGTTCTCGGCTGTAGAAGCTGAAGTTTATGCCATGTCATCGCTGGCCACAGCAGTGGTATTCTGGGCTATCCTTAAATGGGATGCGCATGCGGATGAACCCTATGCAGATAGGTGGCTGATATTCATAGCCTATATTATGGGCTTATCTATTGGTATTCACCTTTTGAATTTATTGGCTATTCCGGCTATCGCTTTAGTATATTATTTCCGGAGAACACCAAATGCTACCTCAAAAGGTACACTTAAAGCGCTTCTTGCTGGGATTTTTATTCTTGGATTTATTCAATACGGCATTATTCAGTACCTGGTAAAATTTGCTGCCATGTCTGATCTTTTGTTTGTAAATACGCTGGGTATGGGATTTGGAACAGGGATAACTGTGTTCTGTATCCTGCTTATTCTTTTCCTGGTGGCAGGCATACGATTTACCCTTACAGGTGAGAAAACCACCGCACTTGTTGCAGCCGGCGCATTTATTTTAATGTTTACGTTCGGAGGCGGCATTCTCGGACTGCTTATCGGAGCTGGTGTTGTAGCATTACTCGAGTATGTTATAAAAATTCGTGAAAAAAGGGCAACACTAAATCTTCTTTTATTAGGTACCGTTTTTCTGATTTTAGGATACAGTTCTTTCGCCATGATCGTTATCAGGGCAAAAGCTGATACTACACTGAACAACAATGATCCGGACAATGCCTTCTCTTTTCTGAGTTATCTGAACCGTGAACAATACGGTGACCGGCCATTAGTATATGGTCAGTATTTTGATTCAAAGGCAATTGACCTGAAAGAAGGCGATAATATCTACCGAAAGGGAAAAGAAAAATATGAGATTGCCGGAAAAAAACAGGAACGTATTTATGACAGGAATACAATTTTTCCGCGTATGTACAGTGATGACGGCGGCCACCCTTCATTTTACCGGGAATGGATGAAACTGGGTGAAACAGAATCACCAACCTTTGTTGACAACCTTGGCTTCTTTTTCTCATATCAAACAGGCCAAATGTATGCCCGCTATTTCCTTTGGAATTTTGCAGGAAGACAGAATGACGAGCAGGGGCATGGGAATTACACCCATGGCAACTGGATAAGTGGAATTAAGCCTTTGGACGCATTACGGTTAGGAGATCAGAGCGAATTACCTTTGAGCATTGTAGAAAATGGTGCATACAACAGATTCTATTTTCTGCCACTTATTTTAGGGTTAATAGGGGCCTTCTGGCATTTTAAACGCAGACAAAAAGATGCCGGCATTGTTGGTTTGTTGTTTTTCTTTACCGGAGTAGCCATTGTATTGTATCTCAATCAAACTCCATTGCAACCCAGGGAGCGGGATTACGCCTTTACAGGTTCATTTTATGCTTTTGCAATATGGATTGGCCTGGGCGTAGCCGCAATAGCTGAATTTTTCAGACGAAAGCTTAAACCCACTACAGCTGCAGCTATTGCTACCGGTATTGGTTTATTAGCTGCGCCTATTTTAATGGCCAGCGAAGGTTGGGATGACCACGACCGGTCTGATAAATACATGACCCGCGATATGGCTACAGATTACCTGCAATCATGTGCACCTAATGCAATCCTGTTTACTTATGGCGATAATGATACCTATCCTCTGTGGTATGTTCAGGAAGTGGAAGGTGTTAGGCCCGATATACGAATTGTTAACCTGAGTTTACTTGGAACCGACTGGTATATCCGGCAAATGAAACAAAAAGTAAATCAATCAGCCCCGCTTCCTTTAACCATGCCGGACGAGAAATATGTACAGGGGGTGAGGGATGTATTGTATTATCAGGATTATCAGATTGAAGGGTCAGTAGAGTTAAAGAACCTTTTTGAACTTTTAACATCAGACAACGATGCGGATAAGGCAACTTACCAGGATGGGTCAAGAGAAAACTTTCTTCCCACAAAAAATCTGAAACTCACGATTGATCCTCGTCAGGTTATCGCTACCAAAACGGTTACAGATAAACAAAGAGATAAAATAGTTCGGGCAATGGAGTGGAAATACAACCAGAATTATGTTACCAAAGCGGAGCTTGCCCTCTTTGATATCCTTGCTCATAACAACTGGAAAAGACCTATTTATTTTGCTGTAACAGTTCCTTCAAGTAATTACATTGGTCTGGATAACTATTTATATAATGAAGGGCTTGCTTACCGGTTATTACCACTTCAGGCGCCCGTTCCGCAAGACTCAACCGAGCAGCGCCCGGAACTGATCAATACAGATGCCATGTATGATCACATGCTGAATAAGTTCAAATGGGGAAATATGAAGAATGCACACTACCTTGATCCGGAATCAACCCGTATGGTGGCAGTTCTTCTTAACAACTATAATATCCTGGCCGAGAGCTTATTCCGTGAAGGTCGTATACAGGAAGCTAAAAATGCGTTGAATATGTGTTTAGAGCAAATGCCTGATAAAAACTTCTCTATCAACTTTACTATAAGAAAGTATTATATGGCCAGTTTGTTCTACAGACTTAATGAAGTTGACAAAGCGAATAAACTAGTAGATAATACGGTAAACTACCTTGGAAATGAATTAAATTATCTATTCACTTTATCCAAATCTAAAGGTATTAATACCGATGATATCAGGCTGGGAATGTCTATCTTAAACGAGCTTCAGCAAGTAACTGAAGAAAACAAGCAGACTAAACTCAATCAGAAAATAAAAGGCGTTTTACAGGGACTTGAGTCCAAGTTCATGACAGCACAATAGCATCAAAAAAGCGTAACCGGATGAGTTCAATCATCCGGTTACGCAAAACCTTTATCAAGTATAGTAAGTAGTACTTATTAGTTGAGGTAAATTTACTCTGTCACCACACCCATGGAGGTAAATTTATCAATACGCTCATTCACAAGCTCATCCGTGTCTTTTGCGCGAAGTATTTCAAGATCGCTAAGAATGCGGGACTTTAATGTTTCGGCCATTTTTGCAGGATCATAATGAGCGCCGCCAAGTGGTTCCGGAATTATTCCGTCAATCAGTTTATTTTCCAGCATATTTTCAGCTGTAAGCTTTAATGATTCTGCTGCACGTTCTTTATAATCCCAGGTACGCCACAAAATAGCAGAACAGTTTTCAGGGGATATCACTGAATACCACGAATGTTCCAGCATTAAAACCCGGTCGCCAATACCAATACCTAATGCACCACCTGAGGCTCCTTCACCAATAACAACGCAAATGATTGGCACTCGCAATACTGACATTTCCAGCAGGTTTCTGGCTATGGCTTCACCCTGCCCGCGTTCTTCCGCTTCCAGACCCGGAAATGCTCCTGGGGTATCTATCAGCGTTATTACAGGCTTGTTAAATTTCTCTGCTATTTTCATCAGGCGCAAAGCCTTTCGGTATCCTTCCGGATTAGCCATTCCGAAATTACGGTACTGTCGCATTTTGGTATTGGCACCTTTCTGATGACCAATTACCATAACGGTTTGTCCATTGATAGATGCAAACCCGCCTACTATTGCTTTATCATCCTTAACAGTGCGGTCACCATGCATCTCGATGAAATCATCGCACATAAGCTCAATATATTGTAAAGTATATGGCCTTTCGGGATGACGTGAGATCTGAACTTTTTGCCAGCCTGTTAAATTGGAGTAAATAGTATTTCTTGCTTTCTCAAGTCTGAGTTCTAATTCAGACAGTGTAGAAGACATATTTACCTTTGTTTTCTCGGCAACTTGTTTAACCTTTTCAATCTGCTGCTGCAGATCCGCAATCGGTTTTTCAAAATCAAATGTTGGTTCCATCGGTGAAATTGGACCGCTAAATTAAGCAATTACTACTTAATGAAAGGTTTATTTTGTATATCCCATTAAGATATTATATTTTTTTATCTGAGCAGGAGTTAGAATGTTACGTGTTTTAAGATGGGCCTGAAGGTGAGCATTCCTCAATTCGCCGGTAAATAAGCCCAGTTGGTTGGTAAAATATATTACGGATCCATCGGTGGCTTTTCCACTGGAAAATAAATTATCAAGCTTGGTCTCTTCCTTCAGAATAAATTGCCCCATTTCCTTGGTTTTAAATTTCCAGGCGTCAATAATTTTTTTTAGCTGGATCTTCTGATTGGGATTTAGAGCAAGCTCCTTTTCATATTTTGACACCTGCAGGGGCGATGGGTAACCATTAAGCTCGGCAACTTTACCCATATCCATTTCATTTCCTTGCCGGATATCGGTGTATTGCTGGTCGGTTAATGCTTTTAGGGGAGATTGAAGGACTTCTTCTGCTTTCTTATTCTGTGAAAATGCCAACATTGTGCCCTGAAATAATATTAACAGG
>DASWTL010000356.1:0-2646 GCA_036402155.1 Sphingobacteriaceae bacterium
ACCAACAACAGCGAAAAAGGAAGGCTCAGGTTCAAGCATTTTTGCAAGTTTATCTATCGTACTTTGTTTAGTTATTGCATTCTTATTATGGAAATTCGTAATGGGTAGCCCTTCTAACTTTGAAGGTGGCGATCCAGAAAATGGGCATCCGCTTCCGGGAAATTATTTCGGAATGGTATATAAAGGCGGGTACGTAGTACCTGTATTAATGGGATTATTTTTAATGGTAATTGTATTTTCTTTCGAACGCTTTTTTGTGATCAGCAAAGCTGCAGGAAAAGGAAACGTAGATGCCTTTGTAGGTAAAGTGCGGGGATATTTAAGTGCAGGTAATATTGATGCAGCAATGGCAGAATGTGACAAACAGGAAGGTTCTGTTGCTAATGTGATCAAATCCGGCCTGAAAAAATACAAAGAGGTTGAAGTAGATCCTAACCTGGATACAGAACAATCGGTACTAGCCATTCAAAAGGATATTGAAGAAGCGACAGCGCTTGAAATGCCAATGCTTGAACAAAACCTGACGGTTATTGCAACTTTGGTATCTATTGGTACTTTGATGGGATTATTAGGTACAGTAACAGGTATGATCAAGGCTTTTGCGGCGTTATCATCAGCAGGTACTCCTGACCAGGCTCAATTAGCGAATGGTATTTCTGAAGCATTGATTAATACTGCAACTGGTATTGCTACTTCAGCATTGGCAATTATCATGTATAATATCTTTACTTCAAAAATTGATAAATTAACATATTCAATTGACGAAGCAGGATTTTCAATAATCCAGACTTACGCAAGTACCCATAAATAGGATTTGAAAAAAGTTTTCCGGGATTTATGGAAAATCCGGGACTTTTTCATCTTTAATTAAAACGTACACGAATATTTAAAATTAAGTAATGCCAAGAATAAAAATTTCGAGAAAAAGTACAGCCATTGATATGACGGCTATGTGCGATGTGGCGTTCCTGTTATTAACGTTCTTTATTTTAACTGCAACTGCGCGTCAGCCTGAGCCGCTGCCGGTTGATACACCATCATCGGTAGTTCAAACTAAGTTGCCTGATACTGATATCGCTACTATTACAATAGGTGACGGTAAAGCTTTTTTCGGTGTGTCCGGACAACCGGTGCGTATTAACATGCTGGATCGTGTTGCTAAAAGATACAATATGCAGTTTACGCCTGAGGAAAAAAGGAGATTCTCGTTAATGGAGTCTTTTGGTGTTCCTGTAGGAAATCTTAAACAGCTTATCGCCATGGATGGTCCCGATCGTATTAAACCGGGAGTTCAGCCGGGTATTCCAATAGATTCTGTAAATGGTGCCGCATCAGAATTGCACGAATGGATTATTGCCGCGCGATATGCAACTAAAGAGCTTAACGAAAAGGAACTTAGACTGAGTATTAAAGGAGATTCCAGAGAGAAATACCCAGCCGTTAAGAAAGTTATTGATATTCTGCAAAAGCAAAAGGTGAATAAGTTTAGCCTGATAACCTCACTTGAAGCAGAAGAGGATTAGTTTATATATTATATCTTAAAAATTAAATAAGATGGCAGAATTAGATACCTCCGGCGGGGGTAGCAAAAAGGGTGGTAAGATAAGAAGTAAGAAACAATCTACACGTGTAGATTTAACTGCAATGGTTGATCTTGCATTTCTTCTGATAACCTTTTTTATGCTTACCACTACACTTGCTAAGCCACAGGCTATGGATTTAGCCATGCCGGATAAAGATGAAAAGAATCCGGAAGCACAATTGGATGTAGCAGATAACCGTACCATGACCATACTTTTAGGAGCGAATAATCAGCTGGAATGGTATATGGGTTTAGTTGATAAACCAATTGGCTCACCAACCACAACCGGTTTTGGTAAGAATGGCATTCGTAAAGACATTCTGGAAAGGAAGAAGGACGTTCAGAAAATTACCGGTGATCCTAAAAAGGGTCTCATAATTTTGATCAAAGCAAGTGATAAAGCAAATTATAAGAATCTTGTGGATATCCTTGATGAGATGGCTATTACCAAACCGCAAACATATGCTATTGTAGATATTATGGATGCTGAGATAGAACTAATGAAGCGGGATAAGATTTATTAATCTTCACTGTTATAAGAAATAAACAGATATGTCAAAATTAGATATTTTTAAACTGGAGTGGATTGACGTTGTCTTCGCAGACCGTAATAAGGCTTATGGGGCTTATATGCTGCGGAAAGACAACTCCAAGACAACATCCAAAGCGCTGATTATTGGTGCGGTAATCTTTATCGCTGCGATTACAGCTCCGCTGGTTGCCAAGCTTGTATCAGATGCGATGCCTGAGGAGAAGGTAATCCAAACAGAGGTTGTTTTATCTCCTCCACCTCCTATTAACGAAGACACACCACCGCCGCCGCCACCACCCGAACCGCCAAGGCCAAAAGTGGATCAGATCAAGTTCCCTCCGCCGGTAGTTGTTCCGGCTGAGCAGGTTCGTGATGAAGAACCTCCAACTGTTGAAGAGCTAAAGGTGGCTGACCCGGGTCAGAAAACTATTGAGGGTGATCCAAATGCAGAGATCCGTATTGATGAGCCAGTTGGTGAAGCTCCAAAAGCAGCAGCAATAGTTGAGGACAATAGTATCAGAGACTTTGCCAG
>DASWTL010000357.1:0-3574 GCA_036402155.1 Sphingobacteriaceae bacterium
ATAACCGGAGGCACTAAACCATATCGTTTCCAATGGAAAGGTTTATCCCAAACTTCCAGTGTAATAAACAATCTTAGCCCTGGTTTATATGAGTTATTGGTAACTGATGCAGAAGGCTGTACTGTCACTGCTTCCGCAGAGGTTATGGCCGGCAACTGTCCTCCCATTGCCATTGATGACCGGTTTACTACGGATGAGGAAGTGGCAATTTCAGGCAGTGTAGCTATTAACGATTTCGACCGCCAGAATGAAAGTCTTACATTTTCAATGACCTCAACGGTTAAAAATGGCCGGATCGTCTTCACAGACGATGGAAAATTTACATATACTCCAAACCCTGGCTTTTGGGCAACTGAAACCTTTACCTACCAGGTGTGTAACACTTCCGGTTTATGCGCCGAAGCAACCGCATATATTTCCGTAATTCCATATACCGTTGTTAGCCTTACGCCTGGCATTTTAAATGTAAGGGAAGGCAAAAAGACAGCGATTACTGCAAAGTTGATGCGTCCATTTAAAGATGATGTGATCATAACCATATCTTATTCAGGAAATGCCATCAAAGAGAAAGATTATGTGTTACTTGATCAGTTCCTACAAATCCGAATTCCAAAAGGGCAGATTACTACTACTGAAAAAATAACCCTCGCTGCATTAACTGATGATCTGCAGGAAGGTGATGAAAATGTCATTCTTCAGATATCCGAAACTTCTGACCCTTTGGTAAGAATTGGAACAGGATCAGTTGTTATAATCAGTGATATTTATCCTTCCGATTCTTTACCGGCAACACCCGTAAGCAAGGAAATCCCGGTTAATCCGGATATAACCCCCGACCCGCTGGTCTCACCCAATAATGACGGTCAGGGTAATGAATTCTTTAAGATAGAAAATATTGTATCATTCCCTGATAATGAAGTAATTATC
Source organism: Sphingobacteriaceae bacterium (assembly GCA_036402155.1). Taxonomy (GTDB): domain Bacteria; phylum Bacteroidota; class Bacteroidia; order Sphingobacteriales; family Sphingobacteriaceae; genus DASWTL01. The sequence continues at coordinate 928 of DASWTL010000357.1, forward strand.
TTTAATCGCTGGGGAAATGAAATTTTCCGCGTACGTGGGTATAATGAGAGCGACAGGGTGTTTTCAGGAATGGCGAATACAGGGTTAGCCACTAATACCAATAGCCCGCTGCCAGATGGCGTATACTATTACCTGATCACCACAAAACGAATGGTTAACGGGCAGAGTATTGTGGCCCTTAATAAAGGATACTTAATATTGAAACGATAAACTGTTTTATAAAAAAGAAGCTGCTTCCCTCGAAACAGCTTCTTGTGTTCATTCATGTACCAAACTTCGTTCTTACAACTGAATGATGATATTAACATCTGAATCAAGCCTTTGCCTTGTTACGCCAACCTGATTTTCAAGAGCATTCACATTGTTCTGCAGCTCATAAATTAATGCTTCCCGGCGCTGTATCTCCTGAGGAGATAAGCTGGTTCTTGTCCTGTTCAGATCTGATCTGATCCCCAGAAGCTTTTCTGCAGCAAATCTTAAAAGAGCTTCGCTATAGGACATAGTTTCCCAGGTTTGCTCATAATTATTATAAACCTGTTCCCGTGATTGAATATAATTAGAAGACCATCTGTCACCATAATTTACAGAACAGTTGCCCATCTCGTCGCCGTGATTCAAATGTGCCTGTACAGCATTCTCAGAGATACTGATCGTCACCGGATACTCGGAATTCTGACCTCCTGCACGGTGGCATATAGTTACCTTTTTCTGGTTTCCCGGGCGTTTACGATTACTAAAATCTTCAAATCCCCAATTCAGGTCTACATCCCGCTTCCCATTCATTGTTACACTGTTACCTTTACCGTGTTTGATCTTTCCGTTTGCGGAATGCTCATCATATCCGCGCTCTGCATTGCCTTTCTGGTTGCCATTCCCTTTATTTGCATTGGCGTTATCTTTGCCATTATCTTTACCGTGTCCAACATTAGCGTTGCCTTTTCCCTTATCCTGACCCGGATTACCATTACCCTGATCATTTCCTTTTCCCTTCACACCTGCATTTCCTTGTGCATGGTCATTTCCGGATTGTGCTGTGCTTTTTCCTTTACCTGCTGACTGGCCCTCTTCTTTATCATTTTTGCCTTTACCCTGTGGTGGCTGGATAGTACTCACTGTTAATGCAGTAACTATCAATAGCGGAAGGATACTAATCCTTAATATATTATTCCTTTTCATGATTTCTTTTGAGTGGTGTTAAATTCTTTTTCAATTTTCTCTAAAGACTCTTCAACTTTTTTAGCTTTTTCATCCAGTTCCTTTGTAGTAGTTTCAAGTTCTTTTGAAACGGAGTCCATTGTTGCCACTTCAGGCTCATCGGCCTTGGTAGAATTATTTGAACAGGAGCTTAATACAAAAAAGCCCATAGCAATGGTAAGCACGCAAAAGTGCTTTTTTAAATTTTCCATGATTTATCGTTTTTATTTGTGTGTTACTTGTTGAACACAAAACAGGCACAAAGGTTTATATCTGCCTGATAGTGTGGCAGATTTGCATAAAACTCAAACGCATTCCAGGTGAAAGAAGCCGCTCCATAGCCTGGAGCAGGATATTATCTCACAGAAAAATTCAGGAATATAAATTATAATGAAATTATGCAGATTTAATAATTACAGGTCCCAGCAATCCGGAAGGAAGTAATGCATCCGTTTTCTTAAATTGAATATTGGTATTAGTGAGTTTTTTTTCTTTTGGAAGACCAGCATCACCGATCAATCTATTTGGCCAAAGGTTAATCACTTCAATTTCTAATAAATTATCCTTTTGTTTCACAAATCCCGAAATATCAATACGCCATGGCGACGTCCATACAACACCAAGCGACTTTCCATTTAAAATCACCTCAGCAATATTTTTCACCACGCCCAGATCCAGGAACAAAGCTTTATCCTTTTCCTGATCAAGGTCAAATCTTTTGGTGTATACTGCTTTGCCGGAATAATATTTAATACGCTCATCCCGGTGTGTACTCCAGTCCAGCAAACTATTAAACTCGACCGATTCCGGGCCACCCCACAACGGATCAAACTTCACCTGCCATGAACCCGTCAGTTCCTGCAATGGTTTCAGTACGGATGTATCCTGATAAAGCCACCCCTTATTATTCTGCACCGGCCTGGTTTCTGACTTCGGGAATACAATAAACATGGACTGAAATGAGCCAAATTCCAGAGGAATGGATATCCGGCCATCAACTACTTTAAATACAGGCTTCACGATACTGCCCGTCACTGCATCCCAGATTTCAGGTGTTCTACCTTTAACACGAAATATACACTCTGTATGAGCGGGTTTGGGATACCTGTTGGTCAGGAAATAAATTTCTTCATCTTTTGTGGTACGGTGAATAAAATCTATCCAGACACCTTTACCCGAATGTTCAAAATCCGGTTGGATACCTTCCTTTAATAATACGTTCCGGATAGATACGCCTGTGAAGACCCGACCTTTACCAAAATGGTTAACCTTGGTTTCTTTACCATTTATGCCTCCCCAAAGCTCACTTGCTATTTTTTTAATATCCTTGTCGCATTCCGGATAATTATTCAAACCAGAATCTTTTTGCGGCATGGGGCCTATAACCACAGCGCCAGATTTTACCAGCGCTTTTAGCTTTTTCACAACCGGTAGCGGCATCCGAATATCCTCC
>DASWTL010000358.1:0-3626 GCA_036402155.1 Sphingobacteriaceae bacterium
TTTTCTAACAGTGACCGTATTTCCTTCAACGGAAAAGCGCGCTCCGCCCACCTCTTCCAGTACCGTTAGCGCAGCAGATATATTGCTGTAGCGCGAAACCATACCTACAAACCGCTCGTGTTTCAGGGATTCATTCTCATAGACAACTTTCACCCGGTACCAGCGCGACATGTTGCGCATGATGTCTTCCAGCGGCTGGTTGTTGTAGCGGAACAGGCCATCTTTCCAGGCGGTATACTCAGATACATCAACCCTGGCAATATCAGTATTGCTGTTGAGCACTAAGCTTTGTTCTCCAGGCTTTAGTTTACGGACGCTTTTTGAAATCCGGTTTACAACCTGAACAGAACCTTCAACCAATGTAGTTTTTACTTCCGGCTCATCAGCATAGACCTGTACATTAAAAACAGTTCCCAACACTTCAATTGACTGCCCTTTTGAAAACACCTTGAAGGGTTTGTTTGCATCAGGCATTACCTCAAAATAAGCTTCCCCCGAGATTTCCACTTTTCTGACTTGTTCCGTAAAGTTTGCAGGGTATTTTAATGTACTTGCGGCGTTGAGCCAAACCTTAGTGCCGTCAGATAAGGTAATCTGGTAAGTACCCCCTAATGGAGTAGTTAGCTTCAGCAATGCGTTTTCTCCCCCCCCTTTCAGATCGTTAGAGACAACTGTGAGATTGGATCCATCCTGATAGTTAATATTTTCGTCGTTCACGACAATACCACGTTGACTCTCGCTGAGATCTATTGTCCGCCCGTCAGCCAGGGTTAGCACGGCTTTATTGCTGCCCGGGGCGATATCATTTTTTACTATTTGGCTCTGCGGTATGTCACGATGATAAAACCACCAGGCGCTTGCGGTAAGGATGATCAGAACAGAAGCGGCAGCAGCAATACGATAATACATCCTTCGGATTTTTGCAGCCTGATAGCGCACCGGTATCTTACCGGCAATGGACTTCAGTCTTTCTTCCAATTCCGAATGATCAACCTGCACTTTGCTTTCTGTTGAATAATGGTTATACCACTTTTCTAACAGTCTTCTTTCATCTTCTGAAAGGGTGCCGGCCTCATATTTTTTAAAAAGCTCATTGAATTCCTGCAGTTCCATAAACTAAAGACCGTTTATGAAGACATATGTCCCAGAAATGATTTTAAAATAAATAGGAAAACGAATACTGTCGATGTAAAATACGGGTATTCAGTTTTATAAAAAAAGAAAAGCAATGAAAAAATTGATCTTAACTTTTAAAAGCTGGAGGGCGTTGTAAACCTGGTTGCGAACGGTTTTTTCAGATATCTCAAGCTGCGCACCGATCTCTTTATAAGAACGGGTATTGTCACGGGTTAAAAGGAACACTTCACGCATCTTTTCGGGCAGGGCTTCTACCTCACGTTCGATAATCGCAGCTAGTTCCCTTTCCAATAATTTTTCCTCGGTATAGTTATGATCTTCCCCCTTAAATTTTTGCAAAGACGCCGAATAACGCTGCGCAACCTTCTTTCGCGCAAATAGCTTAAAGATGCGATTTCGTACTGCTACGTATAAATAGGAAGATAAGGTTCCGCTAATTTCCAGCTCCATTCTCTTTTGCCACAAAGTCAGGAATACATCCTGAATGACGTCTTCCGCTTCATCATGATCCTCCAGTAAACGATAAGCATGACTGTAGAGGACACCTTTATACCGATCAAAAAGTTCGGTATATGCCAACTGGTCTTCCTGTTTTATCAGGCCAGCAAGTTCACTGTCTGTATAGCTGTGATAACCGGGCATAAGAAAGATTGGTAATTACGAAGATAACAAAATATGACTGTGATAACCAAGCATGGAAAGTATTGGTAATGAAAAGATAACAAAAAGCTAATATGGCTTTTAGTGTGTCGGATTCAAACGTTTAAAGTAATATTCTTGCGATAAACACTAATCAACCCGCGTTCCCGGCGAAATGGAGATGAAAGATATGAAAGTGATCGATGCGATTTTCAGAAGTGTGAAATCGGGTAAGCGGGAGAAGATATTAAAGACTGAATTTCTTAAATTATTGGAATTAGCTCTTAAAACTTTATTCCAATATAATAAGTCAACGCTGCTACTACTGTTAGAAAACAATAAATAGAGGCTATCTCTCCTATCTGAGTTTTATCCCCCGCCATTAATACTGATAATAGTATAATCACAAGTTCGATAGCAATTACTGCAGGAAGTTTGATGAGCATATTGGTTACTTTTTAAGTAAAATATTCCGGCGGAGTTTTTGATTGCCGAGCTTTAACAATCAACAATATCTGCCTGATAATTAATCGTTTAACACGTAAATTCTTAGATATACATACTTACTACTTTCAATTTACATAACTTATATTTTCAATTTACATAACATTTACTTTCAATTTACATAAACCTTATTTACGTTACCTGAAGTATAATATGCATTGTGCCAGGCGAAACAGAGCAGAGCACCGGACTTCATTTTCCAGACATTGCAGAGTTTTCCCTGTTATGATTTCAAACACTTTTGTTATTTCGCTTTAATCTGGTATTCCAGATCATATTCGTCAGCAACGCGCCAACCAGGATCAGCAGACCAAAAAACTCACGGGTTTCTTCTATCCATGGCTTGGCTGCCTTCATGCTTTGTGCAATATTTTCAGCGTCATGTTCAGTTGCCCAGTTCAGTACTCCGGTATTGTCAAAGAACAGGAAGATCGCATAAGAAACATACACCGCAAGCCCGATCCAGTAAAGCGTTAAATTGAACTTATTCTTAAAAGCCATCAAGCACAGGAAGGCCCCATACAGGTAGAGTGGAATCCAGATATATGGGTCAGGGTCATTATACTGCAGGGCGGCAGAAATTATAAAAAGTACAACAAAAACCAGATTGAATATCTTCATAACAGTTTATTAAGTAGCTGAAACTTATTCAAATATACTTACTATCCTAATTATGAAGGTATTTGGTTATTAATTTTGAAGCCCGTTCAGACGCTCCCGGCGGACCTGTAATCTCAGCCAGTTCATCATAGTTGATCAGCATACGGGTGCGGTATAATCCCCCCTCGATCAGGTTCAGAAGTTCGGCTGTGATCTTATCAGCACTGCAATCTTCCTGAATAAGTTCTTCAACCACTTTATCATTCATGATGAGGTTAACCAGTGAGATATATTTGATCTTAACCACCATCCTGGCTATAGAAATAGATATGGGCGCGCCCTTATATACTACAACCTGCGGAACCTTAAGCAATGCCGTTTCAAGCGTAGCTGTACCCGAGGTAACTACGGCGGCTACCGAGTTCAGTAAAAGATCGTAGGTTACATTAAACAAAACTTTAATTTGCCTTGAACCAATAAATTGTTGGTAATATGCCAGATCAAAGGTGGGGGCACCTGCAATAATGAACTGGAAATTTTTCAGACGGTCGGCAGTTTCCAGCATTACGGGCAGGATGCGTTCTATCTCCTGCTTACGGCTTCCCGGCAGAAGAGCAATGATCTGCCTGACATCCAGATTGTGTGTCATCTTAAACTGATCGTCCGGGTGATGAGCTTTGATTGCATCCATAAGCGGATTTCCGATATAATCAACATCCATACCCCAGCTCTTATAAAAATCAACC
>DASWTL010000359.1:0-4353 GCA_036402155.1 Sphingobacteriaceae bacterium
AATAGCTAAGTTGCTGTCTACCAGTATTCCAAGGTATTCAGTGTTTAAATAAGGCCCGGTTTTTAACTGAAACTTTCCTTTATATTTTTTTGTGATCTTTCCTGATTTAGTTAAGATATCATCGCGGTAACTTCCATCTATACTATTAAAGAAATCAAGATTTTTTTTAATAAATTCCATAAAGGCAGTCTGCTTATCAGGAATAAAAGTTGCTTTTATAGCATCAAGGTAGGGCAATCTGGTAGCTCCGTCTTTTTCCCAGTATTTTTCATTTTTAAGAAGAACCAGAATCTCGCCCTCTTTCCAGTGTTTGAATTTAAAGGGCCCTGTGCCAACCGGGTGTTTGCGGAAATCTTTGCCGTAATGTTCAACTACTTCATGAGGCACTACCGAACAATACTGTCCGGTTAACATGGTCAGAAAAGGAGGGAAAAGCTGCTTTAATTTCACAACAAAGGTGCTGTCGTTGGGAGCTTGAAAACCCTGTTTGCCATCAACCTTATCATTAAATATCCATGCTCCGGATGATGCGGTCTTAGGGTCAATTAGCCTGCTGAAACTGTACACAAAATCATTGGCAATTACCTTGCGTCCATTACCGCCAGGAAAAAGCGGGTCATCATGAAAGAATACATCATTTCTCAAATGAAAGGTATATGTTAAACCATCATTAGATATTTCCCAGCTTTTTGCAATTGCAGGTATAATTTCAAGCTTTTCGTTTACCTGTAACAGGCCATTATAAAGCTGATTGGTCATCCATAGTACGAACTGGTTGCGTGCAAATGCCGGATCAAGTGATGTTAAACCCTGCTCAAGATTTAAGTTAAATACTTTTTTTGTCTGATGGTCCAGGTTATTTCCGCAAGAGAAAAATAGGATAGATAGAAATAGAATTAATGAAGATGCAGACAATCGCGACATATCAGACTTTATTACCTTTGCACAAATTAAAGTAAATGTCTGATAAAAGGATAATCTCTTTGCTTCCAGCCGCTACAGAAATTATTTGTGCCCTTGGATTGGAGCATCAATTAGTTGGAAGATCACATGAGTGTGATTTCCCGGAATCTGTTAAAAGTTTACCTGTATGTTCTTCGGCAAAGTTTATTTCGGGTTCAGACAGCGCCGCGATCGACAGGCTGGTAAAGGATATTCTATCGAATGCGCTATCCATTTATGAGATCGATAAAGAAAAAGTTCGTGAGCTCCGGCCAGATGTGATCATAACTCAGGCTCAGTGCGATGTGTGTGCGGTTAGCTTAAAAGACGTAGAAGATGCGCTGGAAAGCTTATTGGACACGGAAAGCGAAATCATTTCTCTTGAACCGCATGGACTGGATGATATTTTAAAAGATATTGAACTGTTGGCCAATAAGCTTGATGCCCCTGAGATGGGCAGAAGTCTGTTGGATACCATAGCTGAAAGGATATCCCTGATAAAACATAAGTTGAAATTCCATGATCAGAAACCATCTGTAGGCTGTATTGAATGGCTTTCACCCTTGATGGTGGCAGGTAACTGGACTCCTGAAATGGTTCAAATTGCCGGTGGTGTTTCCGTTTTGGCTGAGCCTGGTAAACATTCTCCGTTCATTGATTTCAAACTGCTTCAGAATGCTGATCCGGAGATATTAATACTGTTGCCTTGCGGATTTTCAATTGAGCGCACCCTGCAGGAGATCGGGTTGCTGTTGGATTTACCTGGTTGGTATGATCTACAGGCTGTTAAGAACAACCGGGTTTATATTGCTGATGGGAATCATTATTTTAACCGTTCCGGCCCAAGGATTGCAGATAGTATAGAGATCCTGGCTGAAATTATTCATCCGAAACAATTTGTTTTTGGATACGAAGGTAAAGGCTGGGTAAAGTTCGATATGGCTAAATAATATCAGAAAGCTATAAACTGTTCTATCTGCTGATTTGTGAATTTAAGTGTGTCAGGTTTTACCAGATCCCATGATGAATCAAATTCCTGTTTAATATTAGGAATATGGAGTCGCAGGGGCATAACCAATAGATTAATATAATGGCAAATGCCGGTAAAATGGTCTATCCCGCGAATATTTCCGTATTTCCCTGATGATAAGCCAACCAATGCTGCCTTTTTTCCGTAGAAGCTTTCAGGGTATTTACAGGCATCAATAAAAACTTTTAATACTCCCGGAAAGCTGCCATTATATTCGGGTACAATGAATAAAAATTTATTAGTTCCTGTCACCAGGGCCTGGATATTTTTAAATGCCTCATGTTGAGTGCTGTACATATCTGTATGCAAAACCTGGTCGGGTACGTCAGATAAAGAAAGCAGCGTTGAAGGATATTCTTTTTCGGAAAATTTCCGTTGGTAATATTCAGCAAGTTTTAAAGTAAAACTATCCGGACGGTTAGTGGCAGCAATTATAGTGGTCATTTTTGTGGATAAGATGTGTAAAACCAAGTCGGACTCAAATATTTTAATTGTTTAAAGTTCGTATCTTAGTCAGTTGATAAAAGGCCGTAAGATAACAAAAATAGCGTTTTTAAATATCTGAATGTTTTAGTTTAAGCTTTTTAATATCAAAGGTTTGTAATTTATATATGAGAATGGGTAAGATCATAGCATTAGCTAATCAAAAGGGGGGTGTTGGTAAAACTACTTCTTCTATTAACCTGGCAGCCAGCCTGGCTGTACTAGAATACCGTACGCTTCTGGTAGATGCCGACCCTCAGGCAAATTCAACATCGGGCATTGGGTTTGATCCCAGAAATATAAAAGCAAGTATATACGAATGTATCATCAACGAGGTTGATCCGCGTGAAGCAATACAGAGTACCGATACACCGCATCTGGATTTGTTGCCTGCTCATATAGATCTTGTTGGTGCTGAAATTGAGATGATCAATCTGGCTGATCGCGAATACAAAATGAAAGCAGTTCTGAATAGTATTCGTGATGATTATGACTTCATTATTATTGATTGTTCACCATCACTGGGATTAATTACTATCAATGCGTTAACAGCGGCCGACTCTGTTATTATTCCGGTTCAATGTGAATATTTCGCTTTGGAGGGACTAGGCAAACTATTAAATACGATCAAAATTGTTCAAAACAGGTTGAATACGAATCTTGCTATTGAGGGTATTTTACTCACTATGTATGATGTTCGCCTGCGTTTGTCAAACCAGGTGGTAGAAGAAGTGAAAACACATTTCCAGGACCTTGTTTTTGATACAATCATACAACGAAATACCCGTTTAAGTGAAGCTCCAAGCTATGGTGTGTCTGTGATTATGCATGATGCAAATTGCAAGGGAGCTATTAATTACCTCAATTTAGCACGGGAGATCATTCGTAAAAATAGCTTGGTTCCCGCCAAAGAAACTGAAAAGCAAGAAACTGTTTAAAAATGACGTACCAGAAAAAGACCGGGTTAGGAAAAGGATTAAGTGCATTATTAGATGATACGGAAAGTGTACAAACATCAAGGCCGCAATCAAACGGTGAAGTTAGTGGATTAGGAAGTATAAGTCATGTGAAGATCAGTCTGATAGAGGTAAATCCTTATCAGCCTCGGACTGATTTTGAGCAGCAAGCTTTGCAGGATTTATCAGACTCAATAAAATTACAGGGTTTAATACAACCGGTTACAGTCCGAAAGTCGGGCCAGAATAGTTACCAGTTGATATCAGGTGAACGAAGACTGCGGGCATCAAAGCTTGCGGGCTTAACAGAGATTCCGGCTTACGTTCGTACAGCTAACGATCAGCAGATGCTTGAAATGGCGCTGATTGAAAATATTCAGCGTGAAAACCTGAATGCTATCGAAGTGGCGTTAAGTTTTCAGCGGATGCTGGATGAATGTAATCTGAAACAGGAAGAACTGGGAGATCGCGTAAGTAAAAACCGTTCTACAGTTACAAATTATCTTCGATTATTAAAACTGCCACCTTCAATTCAGGCTTCAATTCGTGATGGTAACATCAGTATGGGGCATGCCCGTGCATTGGTTACTGTTGAAGATGCCGATAAGCAATTATTCATTCACCGCGAGATTATTACGCAGGGATTATCTGTGCGAAAAGTGGAAGAAATGGTAAGGGATGTTCAGAAACTTAATCTCAAAAAAAGTTCAAACATTAAGGCACCTGTGATGTCATTCCAATATCAGAAGCTGCAGGATGATCTTGGTTCTAAGTTCGGAACAAAAGTAAAGCTTAAAGTTCAGGGCAAAGGTAAAGGATCAATCGAGATTCCATTCCTATCGGAAGATGATCTGAGCCGCATTCTTGAATTGTTAGACTGGTAATGATCATTCGCAACATTTTAGTATGTATTCTATTGGCTTTTGGCGCCGTTTCTGCGAG
>DASWTL010000360.1:0-8168 GCA_036402155.1 Sphingobacteriaceae bacterium
GAATAATTGGTATGCTGATGAATATCAATAACCGGTTCTTTGTCCTGAAGAACTGAAGAACCAACATCAAAAGCCATTAAATTTTTAACTAAAGGCGGTGCCAGAGTTATGGTAAGTAAGGCGCCCAGTCCTTTTAAGGAATTCCTTTTTAAAAATTCACGTCTTGAATGATCTTTTGCCGACATCTTTAAAATTTTACAGTTTAACTCTTCTAATTTATCTATAATTTAAGATTTAAATGCTGTATGAACATCACATACTATATAGCTAAGGAAGAAAAATGTAATAACTAAAAACTACGTATAAAATATTTTCCTTAACCACTATTAATAGCGGTTATAAGGAATTAACCCAAGGACCCAAATAAAATATACTGCAGCATGTTAGAATGGCCTTGTAAATATATTTAATTTTATAATTTTGACCTTTTAAATCGGTTTAGCATTCATCTATATGACTGAAAAAAAGATAATGGGTAAAGACGAAGTATTCAGAACAGAGATCAACAAAGTTTCTGATTTTAAATTCGGCTCAAAAGTGGCTAGTGTATTTGACGACATGGTTGGCAGGTCTGTACCCTATTACGGTGAAATACAACGGATGATCGCGGAACTGGCGGCAGATCATGTTAAACCGGGAACCAACGTATACGATCTCGGTTGCTCTACCGGTACAACCATGATCGGAATGAATACCATGGTCGACAATGATATTAAGTTTATCGGGATAGATGACAGTGAAGAAATGCTGAAAAAGTGCGACCTTAAGCTTAAGGAAGCAGGTTTTACGCGTAAGTATGAATTAAAAACTGCTGATCTTCAGGAAGGTGTTGATATAAAAGACGCATCGGTGGTGGTATTATGCCTGACACTTCAATTCATACGCCCTATTGCACGTGAGAAACTTTTAAAGAATATTTTTGACGGACTGGTTAAGGGAGGTGTTTTGATACTTGCAGAGAAGATATTGGCTGAGGATAGCATTTTTAACCGCGATTTTATCAAATACTACTATAACTATAAACGCCGCAACCATTACAGCGATCTCGAGATTTCACAAAAAAGAGAAGCGCTTGAAAATGTATTGATCCCTTATAAATTAAATGAGAACAACCACATGCTACGGGAAGCAGGTTTCGGGCATTGCGAAACGTTCTTTAAATGGTATAATTTTGCCGGCATAATTGCTATTAAAAAATAAAGCATGATCTCTATTGGTAATTTTTTCTTTAAATACAGAAACTATCTGTTCATCTTTCTGTATCTGGCACTTTTCATACCGTCTCCTAAACTTTTCAGACCCGAAGTTTTTGGTGAACACTATTATTTATGGCCGATTATTCTCGGTTTAGTCATCACAATTACAGGACAGGCGATTCGCGGAGCTACTATTGGCTTAGCCTATATTGTGAGGGGCGGAAAAGATAAAAAGGTGTATGCTGATGAACTTGTTACCGAAGGGATCTTCAATCATTGCCGGAATCCTTTATATGTTGGGAATATACTGATGCTACTGGGTGTGGGCATATTATCCAATTCGCTAATCTATGTAGGTATATTAATTCCGTTATTTTTGTTTATTTACCAGGCAATCGTTCTGGCAGAAGAAAACTTTTTACGTAAAAAATTTGGCGAACAGTTTAATGCCTACTGCAGTCGTGTACACCGGTGGTGGATCAATCTGAGCCATATTGGACAAACTTTTAAAAGTATGCGCTTTAATGCCAAACGATGGATATTGAAAGAATACAATACCCAATTTGTATGGCTGGCAGGTATTGCTACGATACTTCTGGTTAACTATCCGCACCTCACAGAGAATGATACAGAGTTCAGAAACACATTATTAACCGGCATACTTATCTTTATTGCCCTTGGGTATATTTTGGTGAGATACTTAAAGAAATCTGGTAAGGTGGTTGAGTAAGAGTAAGGATTAAAGAACAAAGATAAAAGACTCCAGACTCCCAACCTTTCATACTAAGGACTTCAGAATTCAACCATCTGCTATACGATATGCGCTAACGCTAACATGGCGGAAAGCAGGTGCGTTCCTGCAAGTACAAAGCACACAAAACCGGTATTAGGCGTTCGTTGCTTTCTTCGACTAAATTTGTCCTTTGTAATTCGGGTCAAATTCCACAATCCATTCAATACCGTACTTGTCTCTAAAACAACCAAAATAGGAACCCCAGGGACTATCACCGATAGGTCCTTCTAATTGTCCTCCCACTGAAAGCCCGTTAAATAATTTGTCTGCTTCTTCTTTACTTTCCGTAATTATTACAATTTTACTTCTGTTCTCATTTTCGTTTGTTCTTCCCAAACTTTCCGGAACATCATTCGCCATCAACATATTACTTTTACCGATAGGTAAAGCTATATGCATAATTTTATTTTCTTCTTTTTCTGCTACCGGGAACTCGGGACTTGCAAGGTCTTTGAAACGAATAACTTTCGCAAATTCTCCGCCAAATACTGATTTGTAAAAGGTAAATGCTTCTTCCGCATTTCCGTTGAAGTTAATGTGAGGATTGATTAGTGCCATAGTTATTAAATTGATTTTAAGTTCAAACGTACTGGAATTACCATAAGATCAATAAGGCGTAATCGCGTCAAAAAAAGGGGTTGATTGCGCCAAAAGGTACCTGGATACGTCAGCCTAAACTTGCGAAGTTACCATCGGCTATTCGACATGTTAAGCGAAGTGCATAGCGAATAACAGATAACCCGGATTTCTAATCCGGAAACACCAAACTAAGAATTTAAAATCCGGAGCAACGCCTTAAGGACCAGAAAGTTCAAAAGGTACTTCGCGGGTCCGGAAGCCTTCCGATGCAGACAAATACGGAGGCTGGCCAACAAAATGTCGGCATATTCTCTTCGGGTGAACACGTCCGCCCATTGGCGAACAGTATAGGTAATAAAATACTGACCGGTCTGATCTTTTATGGTGTAGGTTGACCCATATCTGAATATCCAATTTTCTTCGACAATATAAAATCAGGAAAATACTTATTGTTGATTGGCTATTTTTATGGGATTATAAAATCCCATCTTATCTGTAGTTCGACATGCGCTAGGGCTAACATGGCGAACAGCGGGGGGGTTAACTTAAGTATCAAACCAATAAAAAGAGTCCAAGCATTAACGCTACAATGCCACTAAAGAATGACTTAATATCATTTCCGTACTTGTCTCTTTCTCCCGCCATCCATCTTCGAACCTCACCTATGGTAATATAGATTCCAGAACAAATGGCTAACATTCCACCAATAAGATATGCTAAGTCAGCCATTTTTGAATTCCAAGGTGAGCATTGCAATTGCACATAACGTTTTGCAGCTACCCGAAGGCAGGAATTTTTAGCCCTAAACTTCTTACGAAACACTGCACTTCAAATTTACTACTTTCTGTCCTACGAGGTACGCCCCCTGCTTGCGGGTAGGTGCTGTTGGCAAACGTTTTATCTAATTTATCTCGTTAAGAGTTTTGAATGAGTTTAAAAATTTGGTTGATGACTTATTAAAGTGTTTTCCGTCCTCTGTCACAACCATCAGCTTGTAGAATATACCATTATTAAAGAACATCCTATAGCGCATCTTGATCTTTGAGTCATCAATTGTTAAGTACAATTCTCTCCCTGGATAACTTAATGTGTCAATAATGTTTTCATATTCTAATGTTGCATTTGTCGCTGATAAAACGTAGTCTCTCTGTACATTGAACTGTTCATCAATTTGGTCCTTGGTTTTTATATTAGGCCAAAATGAGTAGTCAACTCGATACCCTAAATTGTCATGGTTCTTGTTTTGTGTGTTTATTGAATAATGATAGATAGTGATTTCCTCTCCGTCCAGAAGTTGTGTTGTCTGACCTTCCTTCACTTCATAGTCAGGGAATTCAATACGGAAGTTTCCCCTTTCAGATTTTATCTCTTTCCATTTTCCAGCGACATTATCAACCACTTCCAAAAGTCTCTTAGATGTTGCACTATCAAGGTTATTAGTTCCGTCTTCTTCTTTGGTGATATTTTCAAGAAGGTCAACCAACTCCCTTTCGCTGTCAGGGATATTGTTATTGTCTTTTCTACCACATGAAATAAAAATGAATGAGAGTAGGATTAATGCAATTATAACATTCCTCATGTTGTGGTTTTTAAATGTTTGCCAACTACTTGCTATACGCTAGATTTAACCTAAAATTAATATTTTATTCCGTATCTTTATAGTAAATCCAAAGTAATCCATAGTCAAAGAGCTAAGAGCCCGACCCGTGGTGCGTGTCTTCACGCAACAAAACCCAGATGTGGGGAAAGAAGTTGCGTGGAGACACGCACCACGGGTGAGGGCGCACCGTGGGCTTATGGCTCACGGCCGTCTACTCGATTATGCGTAGGCTATCTTTCCTTGAACTTAGTTCGGTTGAGTCCTAAAATTCTTGGTCGTGCAATTAAAAAATATATCAGTCCTGCAAGAGCATTGAAGAATAATAAAGCGAGAGTCCACATCACTTTCTCTTTTGAAGTTATTCTGTCTGAATTGTTTACTTCAAAAACAGCTATTATCACATAGGCTAACGTTACAATAACACTCAGCCAGACAGTAATACTTGCCAATGTTCCACCGACATGTAAAACTCTCAGCACAACTCCCACTACAATAATTAGGAATCCGAGTCTGAGTATTCTCTTTTTTGTCATAGTCATGTTATTTGTGTTGTTAGCTTACGCATAACGGTTAAGGCTTGTTGCAGTTGCGGAATTGATAGCACTTCAGCCGCAAGCTAGCACTAATGTAGTAGAAAGCACTAAAATAACATAAACCATGTCAGCCGCAATTGAAACAAGGTGATGTTATGCGTAGCCTTCTTTAAAATCGCACGACAGGAACTTTATCCGGTCTCCCAAAGAGCAAATCAGTCCTTTTTTCATGGTTGCAAGCTTCGTTATACTTTGCTTTCGCTACTGTAATCTTATTCTCGCTTGATTCTAATTGGGTAATCAGGTCCAATACAGAAGTTTTATTCATCACTCGCTTATTGTCTTCTAGTTTTAAAAAGGCGTCCTCAATTGCTTTTTCAAGTATTTCATTTTTGACCTTAGCGATAGACACAGTTAGACTATCTCTCTGTTTTAGAGTATCTACATAATTAAAGAAGTCAACTGATACCATTTGCAATTCGTCTAGTTGTTTTTTTTCTCCGGACGACTTTGATAATAAGGTAACAAGGTCCTTTATGATGTCATTGCGCAGTTTAAACTGAGTTTTGAGATTGTGCCAGTTCTTATCTATATCATAGTCTTGGCCAGAGACATTTTGCATGAATAAAAAGGTAAATAAAAATAAGAGCCCGAAAGTCTTTGATTGAGGTATTGTAAGCATGGTGTATTTAAGGTTACGCATAACTACTTGCTTTACGCTAGTTTTAACCTAAAATTAATATTTTATTTCGTATCTTTATAGTTCATCCACAGTAATCCATAGTCAAAGAGCTAAGAGTCTACTCCAACCTACTCCCTAATAACTTATGCTTCAAAGCTGATTAAGAAGTTACATCAATAACAATACATACATTACGTTAAACCAGGCACCCGCAATGAAACAAAGAATAAAGATCATAGATGCTTCTCATCAGATCTCCGACTTCAAACTCCCAGCTCCCAACTCCAAACTTCAATCCACCACCTTCCCACCAAACGCCTTCCACAGATAATAAACCGGAACTCCTGTTAATACAATAATCAGTCCGGGCCAGGTGAAATTGGGTTTATAGATGATCAGTAATGTGCAAAAAGCAATGCCCATCAAAATATAAATAGCCGGCAGAATGGGATACCCTATGGCCTTGTATGGACGCTCAGCATCCGGACGCTTAACACGCAAAATATAAATACCAATGATGGTTAGTACATAAAACAGCACCACCACAAAGGAAATCATATCAAGCAGATCGCCATATTTACCGCTCAGGCATAATACAGAGGCTACAAGGCATTGAATCCATAGTCCGGCCTCAGGTACAGCGTGCTTATTTAATTTTGCTATCTGCTTAAAGAAAAGCCCATCGTTTGCCATAGTGTAATAAACCCTGGCGCCGGCAAGTATTAATCCGTTATTACATCCAAATGTGGAGATCATGATCATTAAAGCGATAACCACTGTGCCAATACTGCCAAATATTACCTGTGATGCCTCAACAGCTACCCTGTCTTTATCAGATGCAGCTATTTCCTGCAAAGGAAGAACCGCTGTGTACACCACATTGGCCATTACATAAATAACAGTTACTATTAATGTACCCAGCAACAGGCTGAGACCCACATTTCGTTTAGGGTTGGACATTTCTCCGGCAATAAAAGTCACATTGTTCCAGGCATCGCTGCTAAAGATAGATCCAACCATGGCTGCAGCCACTGCCCCCATAGCAGCAACCATGGTATAACTTTCTACTGTCCCATCCTCGGCAAGTTTCTTCATGTTCCACGCATCTGTCCAGTTTGCGTTCCATACATCACCTTTCAAAGCCAATAGTCCGAACACAATTAATCCTAGTAAACTTAAGATCTTGGTAAGCGTAAAAGTGGTCTGGATTAATTTTCCGCCCCTGATCCCTTTGGTGTTTATATAAGTTAGCAGGATAATTGTACCTATGGAAAGCACCTGTGCAGGAGAAATTTTTAAACCCGCTACAGTAAACAGAACGAGGTCTTCACTAACCTGCGGAATTAAATAAGCTGTAAACTTGGAGAATGCAACACCAACTGCAGCAATGGTGCCGGTTTGGATAACAGCAAAAAGACTCCATCCATATAAAAAAGCAATTAGTTTATTATAAGATTCTTTGAGATAAACGTATTGTCCGCCTGCCTTTGGAAACATGGCACTTAACTCTCCATAACTCAATGCCGCAGTCAGTGTCATAAACCCGGTTATTATCCATACAGCAATCAGCCATCCTGCAGAACCGACATTTCGGGTAATATCAGCGCTAACAATAAAAATCCCTGAACCGATCATACTGCCGGCAACCAGTAAAGTGCCGTCTAACAGCCCCAGTTCACGTTTTAATTGAGATTGGGCAGGACCTTTATCCATATATTTCAAAAAGTTAATAAACGAATTTATTTAAAATAACCGCTTTCTAAAACTATTATTAAAAGAGGTGTGTTTGAAGCGCAGACGGTAAACAGAGAAATTAAATTTGTTTATTTAATTTACCGTCTTATTTTTGCCAAATTCCTCTGTAAAGAACCAATATTAATCTATTATTATATGCAGTCTATTAACGACAACTTAATTTATCTCATTCCACTTCTGGGTATTATCGGCATCCTGGTAATGCTTTATAAATCAGCATGGGTAACCAAACAGGATGCAGGCGATGCAAACATGCAAACTCTTTCCGGATATATAGCCGACGGAGCTATGGCTTTTCTACGGGCAGAGTGGAAAATCCTTTCTTATTTTGCAATTATCGCAGCAATTATACTGGCATGGTCAGGTACACAAATTGCAACATCAAGCCCTGTTATAGCAATCTCATTCCTCATTGGTGCATTTACTTCTGCCTTTGCAGGATATGTTGGTATGCGAATAGCTACTAAAGCCAATGTAAGAACTACACAGGCTGCCAGAACAAGTCTTGCACATGCTTTAAAGGTATCTTTTACCGGAGGCAGTGTTATGGGTATTGGCGTTGCAGGACTTGCAGTACTGGGATTAGGCTCACTATTTATCGTTTTTTACCAGATATATGTTCTTAACACAGGCGGTAACGTAAACGGTCCTGCCATGGAAAAGGCGCTGGAAGTACTGGCAGGATTTTCCCTTGGAGCAGAATCAATTGCCTTATTTGCACGTGTAGGCGGTGGAATTTATACTAAAGCTGCCGATGTTGGTGCCGACCTGGTTGGTAAAGTTGAAGCCGGCAGACCTGAAGACGATGTACGGAACCCGGCAACCATTGCTGATAACGTGGGTGATAACGTGGGCGATGTTGCAGGTATGGGAGCCGACCTTTTCGGATCTTATGTAGCTACTATCCTCGCCACTATGGTCCTCGGAAGAGAGATTGTATCTGTTGATAACTTTGGCGGCATTGCACCTATTCTTCTTCCTATGCTGATTGCAGGTTTAGGATTGATCTTTTCTATCATCGCAACGTCTT
>DASWTL010000361.1:0-19677 GCA_036402155.1 Sphingobacteriaceae bacterium
AAATGAAATAAAATTGAATGAGGAACACTTAATAGAATATTCAACCAGGATTGTAAGAAACAATCGGGTGAAAAGCTCAAAAGTTAAAGAATTCATTAAAAGCTCCATATCAGAGATTAAATCATCCTTACATTGGCTGGATGTGATAACAGCTCACTACAGGAACACCAGGGCACTGATATAAGTATGTATATAACTAATAAAGCATAAGATGCGCATTTTCAGGCGTTTAGTGATAGCATCATCACTACATAAAATCTAGCACCATTAGTACTTAATAAAAAAAACGGAAGCGCTTTGGCCTCCGTTTTTCATCAATATCCGGATTCTTTACGAACCCCTAAATTATATTAATCAACCAACTTTGTAGGCTCTACCCCCGGGTCATCAGGGCCTGTACTTACAGGGAATGTTCCCTCAATCTCTTCCAGGGTTGAAGTTTTGGTTAAGTCAATGCTCGATTGCGTTCTGGCTTTAACCCATTTACCCAAACGTGTATTATAAATACCCCCTAATTTATAAAAGTATCCTCTGTCCGAGGTTGTATAGATCAGGTTAATAGTATTTGAACCTTGTCTGTAGTATGGCTGAGACTCGAGTGTAATTGGATTGACAACATCGTAAAAATCCGTATTGGCAATCTTGTAACCCATAAGCGGACTAGGTGAAAATATACTACCACCTGTACCCACCATAATCACATCAACCGGTTTTGAGTCTTTTGTTACATTAGTACCTTCAAATATTGCAAAACCTGAGGCGTTTCCACTATTAGCAAACAAACCACTTGTTTTCAAGCCAAAGCCGTCGCCATTGGTTGTTGAATAGTTGAACGCTCTGATCCATTTAGAAGAGGCAATGCTGGTTGAGCTTGGCCCATTGATCAATTTAGATGACCCACCTACATAAAAGAATTCGCCTTTTGCTACTGATCCTGAAGTAAGGTTAAATTTATACGTTCTGGATGCGCCGGAGGTAGCTAAAGATCCTGTTGCCCAGCCAAGTGATGGAAAACCGGTTGGATTGGTAGCACCTGCATTATTGGTAACTACAACTGAAAAAGGAGTTGTAGCAAAGTTAATAGCTTTAGTTGCCATAAACTGCATATACTCATAGTTTCCGTCTCCTCCTTCAACATCACTTATAAAACCAGTGATTATGACTGGTGTATTTTCAATAGTTGAGCTCAGAACCTGAACGTCTGAAGCCTTACGAATTTGAAGCCTCGGTATAAGCGTGCTGTCGTTCGGAGCCTTATTAAATATTACGCCGTAAAAATTGGCGCTTACAGGTAAAGGGTTATTAGCAAATGCGGCCGATGCTTCAGTATGCATCGTTATATTCTCAAACCCATCGTTAACCACTTTATCTCCGGCAAATACATCTGTTGGTGTGGGTAGCGGGTCAAAACTGCCTTTAACAATAGCTACCAAAGTGCTCTCATATTTTGAAGGATCTGCAAGAATGTAACTGCTCGGTACCCGGTTCGTCGGAATAACATTTCCGCTGGACACTTTGGTCACAGAACTTGCAGGAATTCCTGTAATTTGCAGCTGACCATCCACTCTTTTTAATACACCACCTGCTACTGTAACAATAACTGAGTCTCCTGCAACATACTTACTTGCATCAGCACCCAATGGAATAGTAATTCCGCGAAGTTGCTGCAAACGACGTTTATCCTGAATGATTAATGCACCTGCCGGCATGTTGCCTTCGGTATGGTCAGAAACAACGATTCCCGTTATCTTATCAGAGCCGAACATGTTATCCTGGCTCAATGCTAAATCTGTTCCTTTATAAAGATTTCTTAAATCATATAAAGGAATATAAGGGCTGATTTTACCTCCCGGATAATTGTTATCATCCTCGCAGCCTGCAAACATGATAGCGGCTGTAAACAGGATAGAGGTATATAATAATATTTTTTTCATCAGAATATATTTTATTAGAGGATCCGAAGAAACTCCTTTGTGATTATGAAACATGGACGAGCCTGCCTGCTATCAGGAAAATTTAATCTTTTAATAGTTTGCGAGCTCATACAGGTTTCATTCAATTAATTACTTAACGCCAATGATGAATTAGGGTTTTTGCCACCAAACTTGTGTATATATCTCATCGGGCCCCTGAGCAGCAATTGCTGCCTGGTAGTTAGTAGGGTTTGCAGACTCAACATATACCGGATAACTCATTCGGGCAGGCATTACCCCATTATTTCTTAAACCAGCACCTTTAGGGAGCACCGGATGTCCGGTACGGCGGTATTCAAACCACTGTTGCAGATCTACAAGAAATAAAGCGTAATATTTATGCAAATGAATATTCTCCATTTGTTCTTCTAAAGTTGGTGCGGTTCCCCAGGCTATATCTCCATCAGACAGATACTTAATAAACTCAGGAGAAGTTATGGTCATAGCAGGACTTGGGGCAGTACCCAACGCCGTAGAATTGGGCCAGTTTGGCAGCCAAAGCGTAATACCATTTAATATCCCTGTTTTCCAGTAGTCTTCCGCACTTCCGGTAATCCATCCTTTCGCAGCTGCTTCAGCAAGAATAAACTGAACTTCAGAGTAATTCATCACCATTCCGGTTAACTGGTCATTTTGCAATGATGTTACTGGCTGTCCGGCAGACAACTCATCATATGAATAGAAATCAGATTGCTTTGAGAACCCAGCTCCGGGAACATATCCGCTTGGAACACCTGAAAAACCGGCGCTTCCTTGTCCGATACCCCATCTGTTAATCCCATTTTTACCATAAGTAGAAATATCAATCCTTGGATCAGCCCAATCCCGAAGATTATCAATAAAGAAACTGGCTAAGCCTGGTGACCTGAAATCCTGTGCCCTTACGGTCATATAAGGTGAGATCAACGCCCCTACTCCAGTCCATTTCAGAATAGCAGAATGTGAATTGGAAGTCATGATCGGATAAGTGGAAGAGTTACCGATAATCTCCTGGATCTTTGCTATAGCTTCAGCAGAAACCTCCGATTTACCAGATACCCTGAGTAATAATCTTAAATAAAGAGAATTACCAAACCTGCGCCAGTTACTTATAACTCCATTATAAAGCGGATCGCTTGATGCAAGGATGTTAGGAGCACCGGTTAACAAGGTATTAGCTTCTTCCAGCTTCTTGAAAATATCCAGATAAATATCCTTCTGCCTGTCGAATGCCGGCTCTACATTACCCTCTTTGGCCATATTCGACTCAAAATAAGGCACATCACCGTAAGTATCTGTTAATAAAGAATATACCCACGCCTGGCTTATTAGGGAGATACCCTGATAAGAGGCTTTACTTGTGTTATCAATCTCAGATGCCTGGCTGTATATATCTTTAAAGTTTGTTAATTGAATATACCAGCTGTTCCATAAATAATCAGAAAGAGTTCTTCTGAACTCGTACCTGAATACAGTCGCATCGCCATCACTTAAGCTTACAGTAACCTGCATTAATTCATTATTGAAATTACGGTTACGTATCATATTAGCATGAAGCGTATTTTTTAAAGCAGGTGCAAGAAGCTGCGCAGGCGTAGCATCCGGAGCTCCATTCGGATCTGTATTAATATCTTCAAATCCTTTTTTACACGATGGCAGTACTATAATGAACATCATTACAATACCTATCATTTTATATATTATCTTTTTCATCAGTATTTAAATTATATTCCTATAACCAGGTTAAGTCCGAAGGTTCTTGTTGATGGAAACTGACCGGTTTCAAAACCCTGAACAATATCGGTTCCGGAAAGTGTACCAAATTCCGGGTCGAACATTGGCCATGGAGACCATATATATAAGTTTCGTCCGTACGCACCTATTGTTGCACGTTGTAAGCCAAGTCTTTTAACCAGTTTCGAAGTAAGTTTGTAATCGAAACGCGCCTCCCTGAACTTGATAAAATCGGTACTAAAGGTGCTTCCTTCTGCATTATCTGTTCCCATATGTGAACGGTAATATTCATCTATATCGAATGTAATTACATCGTTCGGACGATATGTTCCGTCAGCATTCTGTATTACACCATTACCAATGATTCCGTTGTACCTTCCGGGAAGCGTGCTTTTTAGTTTACCCTGCTCTACCATTTTATAATTTAAAAGGGAGTGAGCAACGGCTCCGACCTGAGCATCAAACAGCACATTTAAACGGAATTGCTTATAGTTAAAATCACTTCCAAAACTGGTTTTAAATTTCGGAATAGTGTTACCAAGGTAGATTACCTCGTCGGTAATTTTCGCATTTCCTGTTGATGCATCATAAACAACCTGTCCATCTGGTGAACGCATATAGCCCCTTCCATACATATCACCCATACTACCGCCAACTTTAGCCACAATTTGTCCACCTGCTACCGGACCGGTTCTTAGTACAACAGCACTATCTTTCAATTCTTCAATGCGGTTCTTGTTAGTTGAGAATGTAGCAAATGCTTTCCATTTAAATCCACTCTTTGTTGATATTGGCGTACCATTTAATCCCAATTCCAAACCTGAGTTACTTACCTTTCCAGCATTAATCAGAACCTGGTTAAAACCTGAGGCACGATCTACAATCCTTCTTAAATGCTGATTTTTAGTGTTACCTGTGTAATATGCCACATCGAAGCCTAAACGATTCTTAAACATCCGCACATCAGCACCTACTTCATAAGTGATTGTTTTTAGCGGCTGTAAGTTTGGATTCGATAATAAGCTCGGATTTTCAAGTGCGCCACCAGGGTACTGTCCATTCCCGGCTATTTCATAGTTATAAGAAGTTAAGTATGCACTGGTACCTCCGCTACCTACTCCGGATGCAGAGAAACGAAGCTTTGCAAAATCAAACATTGAAGGCATTTTAAGCACTTCTGAAGCAACAAAGCTTACACTGGCTGAAGGATAAAAGAATCCAACATTGTCGGTACGCAAAGGGGTAGCTAAAACACTGCTCCAATCCTGACGACCAGTTAAATCTAAATAAAGGAAATCCTTGTAACCTGCTGAAAATAATCCATAAAAGCTATTAATATTATACTCGCTTTTGAAAGGAAATGTTGCAAGAGGACCTGAAGAGTTAGCTGTAGTGTAAATTCCAGGCTGATTTAAAGAGTCAGCTCTGATTTCATCCCTGTTATAATTATTTCTAAGGATACTTCCTCCGGCAGTGAGGGAGAAATCTAAATCTTTCGTAATTTTTTTACCATACCTTAACAGGAAGTCGCTGCTTGCCTCCTGAGAGTAAATATTCTGAGCACGATATGATCCTTTCTGGAATTTGGATCCCGCATCATAAGGACGTTCCTGGGCACGTTGCTCATACCCCATGTCTATAGAAGTTCTTACCTGTAAACTTAGATCTTTTGTGAAGTTATAAGTAGCCTGAATATTACCTGTTATAGCGTTACGGTTTGACTTGTTTATAAACTCGTATGAAATAGCGTAAGGGTTTTCCGGAAATGTGCTATATGGATACATGATCCTACGTCCTTCTTCCCCGTTTCTCCAGTAGTTTTTTAACCAATCCAGATCCGCATTTGGTTGCCAGAAAATATACCAGTACATAATAGACTGGTTTCCGTATCCTGCGCCCGGAAGATTGTCGCTAAATTTATTGTTATAATTTATCTTAGATGAAATGGTCAGCTTATCGCTGATTTTTGAATTAACAGATAGAGACACGGAGTTACGTCCATAACCTGTATTAGGCATAATCCACTTATTGGATACATTTGTAGCTGAAAAGCGTGCTGTTGTTTTATCAGTTCCACCGTCTACACTGATAGAATTAGTTAATGTCTGCGCACTTTCAAAAAATTCGTTGATCTTGTTTGGATAAGCAACCCACGGAGTTCTGACAGTACTCCTTGCCTGAGTAACAGGATCAAACTGATAAAACATCTGACCGTCAAACCTGGGGCCATAAGCAGAACTTGTACCACTGGTACTTGAACCGTCAGGACCAGCGCCAAATGAATAATACGCAGCTCCGTCTAATCCCTGACCATATTCAAACTGAAGTTCAGGCCAGCGGTTTACGGTTTCCATGGAAGCGTTTGAGCTGAATGTAATTCCTAAACCCTTTTTCTTTGCAGTACCCGATTTTGTTGTTATGATAATAGCACCATTAGCACCACGCTGACCATATAATGCAGCAGCACCCGGGCCTTTCAATACCGTCACACTCTCAATATCTTCCGGATTGATATCGTTTACACTGCTTCCATAATCGGCAGGCATGTTATCACTGCTTGTACCATAAACACTTTCACCAGCATTTGAAGTACGGCGCCCGCTACTGTTATTCATAACAACACCATCAAGCACAATTAGAGCCTCATTTTCACCGGTTAAGTTATTCTCCCCACGTAAAATAATCTTATTTGAACCTGTAGGCCCGCTATTTGATCTTACCATGTTCAATCCAGCTACTTTTCCGGACAATGCATCTGTCCAGTTTCCTGATACAGCATCAGTAAGTTGTTCGCTCTGAACTGTTGTTGTAGCATATCCAAGCGATTTTTCTTCCCGTTTAATACCGAGCGCTGTTACTACAACCTCGTTAAGGGCCGTACTTCCTGATCCGAGACGAATGGTTACATTTTCCACGTTAGCAGAAAAAGATCGGGTTACGGGGTTGTAACCAATAAAACTAAATTGAACCTGGGAACCCTTAGCAATACGAATGGAAAACTGACCATTTATATTAGTAATTCCTAAACTTTTTTTCTGCGCATCAGTAATGGTAACACCCGGCAGGGGTTCATTTCCCTGTTCGTCTACTACCACTCCCTTAACTGTCACCAGGTCACCTTGTGCATTTACAGTAACAGGCATCGTCACCATAAATAACATGGCTGCAAGTAACAGCTTAGCGGTTACGCGATTAAAACCTTGATGCCGATTATCCGAGGTCGGCAAAAGCGATGTTTTTACCTGAGACTTTAATTGCCCCCAGCAGGAAAACATCTTTACATAATAAGTAAAGTTACTATTCATACTATTCGATTTATTTAAAAGATTATAGGTTTTTGTTTATTAAAGCTTATTAAACTTTCGTTATGTTACATTTCACAGGCACAGGTTGCGAATATCAAAAATAAAATAATAAATCGAAACTTAAAATAAGTTTCCAAATTCTTTTTTCTCTGGAAATAAAATTATCCTCTTTCCTGGTTTACGTACACGTTACCACCATTCTAAAGTTTCAGTTATATGCGGTGTAAAGGTATTTTAATCATGTTAAATTAATGTTAAACCATCCTAAATTTTAAAAGGTATACCACGTGCTTCTAAATTTGAATTAAAGAGTCTGCGCCATAAAGCGTAATTATAAGAAAGTGACAAAAAGTAGTTGAATATGTAAGTTATGTTTAACAGGCAAAATTAAATATAACAATTTAAACACCTTAATTACAAGTGTTTATAATTATTAAAAAAAGTCACGTTAAGGATTTATGTTATTTCATACTGTATCAGCTGTTATTTGTTTGAAATACAGAAGGTTTTATAAACTTTCTATTTCTAGTAAAACGTAAGGCCCGATGAAAAATTACACAGCGTTAAAATGGGGAATAGGGTTTTCTGCAATCAGATATATTATCACATGGCATCCAGCTATTTAGGATACGGCACTGAAGACAGCCAGTCTTTCTGGAAATTACTTACCCTAAATCATAAACCGGCCTACCGGAAAGTGGATTTTGAGGATATCTTTTGCATAATTCAGCTAAAACATCTTCATGAGTCATAGCTACATTCATCACGGTGTCATTTCCGCCGTAATAAATATAAATCTCACCATCCGGCTTTCGGATGGCGCCACAGCAAAATACCACATTGGGTACATGAACGTAGGCGTCTTCTTCAACACGGCAATCGGCACGCGAAGGAAAAAGAATCGGAATATTAGAAACCATGACCTTTTCAGGATCACCCAATTCGTGTAAAGCTACACCCAGTACATAGGGGTTTCCATCCATGGTGTGACGAACCCCGTGGAAAACATTGATCCATCCATGCGTCGTTTTTATGGGTGGGGCGCCGGGACCGATCTTAGCCGAAAAACTGCTGGGACCATCATTTTGGAGCATAACAGGCTCATTTTGAATTTGCCATTTACAGGTCTGCCAGTCATCTGTAGTTCCTATCTGAATTTGTTTAAATATGCCTCCAATATGTTGTTCGGTATGATCATTGGGACGAAACAACCCATAATACTTATCTTTTATTTTTTCAGGGAAGATCACCACATTACGCATATCCGTTCTTAAAACCGGGCCATAGCGTTTATACGTGTTGAAATCTTTTGTAGTGATCAGGGAAACCCTTACCCGGTCAGCTTCCGAACCGTGGTATGCACTGTAAGTAATTAAAAAAGTATCCCCCATCTTTGTTATTCGGGCATCCTCCAATCCGCCAGCCTCATTTTCTATTAATTCATCCGGATCAGCACCTTCTGCGAACAGGTCATTTTTAGTACAGGGTATTAATGCAGGGTGTGGATCAATACGCCAATCGGTTAATCCATCCTTACTCCTTGCAATGCCCAGAATGGAAATCCCATTTCGAAGATGAGATCGAAAAAGCATCAAAACTTCATTATCAAATTCTGTTATTCCGGCGTTATGAACTGTAATAGTTTGCAAATGAGGTTTCTTCCATATACTATTTACCACCTCGCAGGTTATTACAGGATTTCCTTTATACCGGACCACTGGCTTAAATAAACTCGCTTTCTCTTCCTTCATGATGCTATTTAACTATACCATGTATATTCTGCAAAGTCTTAAAGGCTATGATTTGTTCTTATATTTTTTTTTAACTCTATCAATTATTAACCTAACCGCATTTAACCAACTTTACAACCTATTTAACCTTCTCTCATTTTCAACCTTTTTAACCCTTCGAACCTTATATCTATCGAAAGAATTATAACCTTTTCAACTTTTAACCCATCCAACCTTTTCAACCCATTCTTCCCTTTTAAACTTTTATAAACCCTTTCAACCTCTTTAACCTACCTATCCATTTCACTAATGGTAACCATTTCATATCAGCTCCGTAAGAAGTATAAATTAATTGATACTTACTTAATTTTATTTAAAGAAAAATTCAGTTTTCAAAGAAATTAATCACTTACACTTCAATTAAACAAATTAAACCTATCTCATTAAGTATTATAATCATAAACAATGAACAAGATTCTAAGGCTCATAGTTACCATTGTCACTTTACATACCACTTATACCACAGCAGATGCGCAAATCATTGTAAACGGGCATAACCCCAGTAAATTTAACAGAGGAAATTCCGGACCTGCCAACTCATTTAGTATTTCATATGGCTATGTGATTTGGGTAGATGGTAATAATGTTCCGTTACCCGGATACAGTGCTCCGGAAGCTTCATATCATTTCGAAAATTTTGACACTGGAGAAAATAATAATGGTTGCTATGCATTTAACGCCGGTTATGAGCGGCGCATAGCGGAGTATCTTTCATTAAAGCTGTCGTTCATTACCGCCAAATTAGTTAATGGAATTATTCTCCGCCCTGATCTGAATTCTTATGATAAATCCAGGATAAGTCAGCTGGGCTTATATGGCAGATATTCACTCTCTAAAAATTCAAAAAAACGTATGCAGCTACAATGGCTGGCCGGCCCCGAATTAATTTATGTCAAAAAGGATGTTTTAATTGATGATTATGTACTGGATGAGAATTCAACTCCACAACAATACCATCAGAATATTACCATAATGGAAGGTGCAGCCGTAACAGGTATAGGTTTGTCGTACCGAATATCAAACCACATCTCGACATTCACTGATGTCCTTGCAGGCATTTCCCTTCCCGGTAAGGGGTTCAAATTCACCAACTCAGGCTGTGGTTTAAAGGTTAACTGGTAATTCTATTCCCGTAAGTTTTTCTTCTATAAATAAATTTAGATCCACATTAATATGATTCCCAAATCAAGTATAATCTTAGCACTATTTGTAGCATGCCTTTCCTTCTTTTCATGCAGGAAGGACAACAGTACTTTCATAACAGACCAAAGCACCAATTCTGATTGTGATACCACAGTTAAGCGGATTAAAAAAATACAGTCTACCACCAGTGAAAGTGATTTTCTGGAAGCCGAATGGAATACTGATGGTACTGTTAAAAAAATAAATATGAACCTGATTTTTTCTGAAAACAGAAAAGCGGACTATGTTTATGAAAATGGCCGGATCATACAGGTAATACTCAATAACAATATAAATGATCCGGAAACGGATACTGCTGTATTTAATTATAATACTGAAGGAAATGTAGATTCCATATATTTAAAAGTAGGGAAAGATGATTACAACAGTAATATAAAACTGACCTATACAGAGGGGAAACTTAAAAAGCTGGTCGGATACATGGGTACAGAGATCTATTATTATTATGATATTGAAACTGATGCCAACCAGAATATTACCAAAGCTACTGAATACCAAAAAGACGGAACCTCCTTCGTAAAGGAAAACACGTATACATTTACATATGACAGTAAAAAGAACCCTCTTAAAAAGCTGGGGGTTTATATGCTATACCTGGATGACGCTCATAATGTATTCCAACTCTGGGGTAGTAATAATTATATTGATCAGCGGTATGAAGGCCACACAGGCATTCCGGTGGATGTAACAACTGGTAATAAATATAAATACAATGACCATTGTTACCCGGTATCGTACATGCAAACCGTTATGGGCATGGTCATATTAAATGAAGACGCTTATAGTTATACATACTATTAATCTATTTCAAGACACTCTTTCCGGATATAAAAAAAAATGCGGTATCGTTCCAGTAAGGCTGGGATACCGCATCTTCTTTAGTGTTGTCCTGGTTTATTTTAGAGGGGCTGCATTTCGGGGATCATCATTTTTATTTACATATTTAATAGTAAAAGGACCCATTCCATGAATTTGAACTACAGCCGGATCCTCACAAAAGGCATAATGAACAAAATTAGCAGGCATCTCAGCAAAACCTCCTTTTTCCAGTTTACCGGCCTTTAGTTTATCAAAAGTTTCCTGGGTTCCCATGAATAAAGTACCCTCAACTACTGTTATACTCTCTGCAGTCGGATGTGTATGGGGCCTTACCGCATAACCTTTTGGAAAACTTACCCGAATCGTATAGAGACCGGCTTTTGAAGGATCCCCGGAAAGAACTGCTACCTTTGCTCCTTTTGGTAAGCCCGGTGGTGCATCCATCCATTTCAAATCTGTAACATTCTGCATCTTGTGTCTGGTACTGTCTGATGACATCATCGTGTGATGCTGAGCCATTAAACCAGACTGTCAGGCGATCAAAATCACCATTAGTCCTGTCATTTTTAATAATCCATTCATTTTACCCTCCGCTTTTAAGTATCCTTTAAGAACAACCCAAACGGACATTGTTTAATGGTACCTATCGATTGTAAATTGATATATAAAGTTATTTATACACCTGTATAAGATTCTTTATAATAGCTAATTACTTGATGTAATTATCCCGACACTATCATCTCCAGTTCCTTCGATTAACTGAAACAAATATTAAACCTTATAATATTTACTGTTTTTAAGCAAAATTTAACGCGCTATAAGTCAAATACTTCTCTTCCAAATTAATGAAACTGACAATTTTATGTCAATCTCTTTGTAACAGCGCAATAATTTCGCCGTCTGAATTACAAAAATTACACAAAATGAAAAAAATCGTATTAGTAGCAATCTTTGCAGTAGCCGGATTAACCGCATCTGCACAAACAGAAAAAGGAAACGTTTTATTAGGTGGTAGCATTGGCCTTGGAACTTCAAAATCAGATGTAGACGGAGCAAAGTCATCAACTAACTTTGAGATCATGCCTAAAGCCGGTTATTTTGTTAGCAACAATACTGCTGTTGGATTAGGTTTAGGGTATGAATACAATAAATTTTCTACCGGCGCTAAATCTGATGAATTTAGTGTAGCACCTTTCGGCAGAGCCTACAAAAACTTATCTGATCAGTTTAAGTTTTTCGGCGAACTTTCTGTTCCAATAGGATTTGGGTCTGAAAAAAATGCAGCAGGTGATAAAGTTGGTGAATCGACTTCAGTTGGTGTATCATTAGCACCGGGCTTTGCCTTTTTCCCAACTAAAAAAGTGGCTATTGAACTTGCGTTCAGTGGTATAAGCTACAGCAACATTAAAACCGAAGACGCCAACGGCAATAAAGTTGATGCAGCCAGCGGTAGTTCATTTAACATTGGTGCAAACTTTTTCGCACCAAGTCTGGGTGTAGCATTCCATTTTTAGTAACAACTTTTCTTAAAAAAAACCTTGCCGGGAAACCGGCGAGGTTTTTTTGTTTAAACAACCAATTGTTGAGCAACAACGGACATGTTATTTTGTCCGCAAAAAAGCTATGGTAATATTTAAAAAGATATGGATCCCAATTCACTTTCATCACCATTAAACACATTATGATCAACGGGACCAATTATCCCTTCCACCCGTGCCTTGTCGCTATGTTGCCATATCTTCCATTTCAGATCCGGATTTAAAGATTTTCTATAATAATTGGCCACCCATAGTGGATATTGTGAATAGCGTTTCTGAAGAAAATCGCTATGAAATTGTCTGCTACTATAAATGATGGGTCTTCTGCCTGTTCTCTTTTCTACAATTTTAAGCCATTCATCAATGTTATTATACCATACGGCTCTTGATCCGGACGGTTCCACTTCAATATCCAGTACCGGTAACAGATCGCCTTTTTCAAAATCCACCACTGAAAGGAAATTCTCAGCCTGTAGTTTGCCTCTGATTTCCGGCCTGAAAAAATGATAGGCGCCGCGTTTGATGCCATACTTTTTACATTGTTTCCAGTTACGTTTAAAGGTAAAGTCTTTTAATTTCTCTCCTTCCGTTGCTTTAATAAATGCGAACTTAATATTACCATCTTCAGCAACTTTTTCCCAGTTAATAAGCGTTTGATATTTGGAAACATCGATCCCGTGAATATCATAGCCTGGTGGTGGTCCGGGATAATCTTTCAGGGAATTATACCAGCTATAAAGCTGCCGGATCTTTTTGTTAGTATAGGGATACAGAAAAAGCACAGATAAAACCACGCCCCCAGAAATAATCCAAATGGAAAGCTTTTTCAGTAATGAAGGTTTCTTTTTTCTTTTTCTTCGCTTCACCATACAAATGTCTGAACTGGGAATTCAACTTAGAAAGATAATACTCAAAGAATTTATTAGTTGAGCGGGAGCGTAAACCAAAACGTACTACCGACACCTTCAGTACTTTCAACCCCAATTTTTCCCCCATGGCGTTCTATTATATCCGCACAGATGTAGAGACCCAAACCCAATCCTGAATACTGAAGCCCGCTTGTATCAACCCGGTAATAACGATCGAAAAGATAAGGTAATTTAGAGGCCGGGATCCCGGGACCGGAATCAGTTACGGAAACTTTAACCCAGCTTTCTTCCTGTTTACTAACGTCCAGGATTATCTGTTTCGATGCCGGCGCATACTTTACCGCATTATTAACCAGGTTAACAATCACCTGGTCAATTTTATACTTATCGGCATAAACTTCTAAACAAGCATTTCCCGTTGTTATAAGTTCATAATCACCCGTCATCCGCACATGATCACAACAATCATGGATCAGTTCTGTAACATTGAAAGTAGACTTCTGCAAACCAAGCTGCCCCGAAGATATTTTAGAAACATTTAAAAGGCTATCCACAAGCTGTTGCATTTTGGCGAGATTACTATTAACCCTGTCTACAAATTGCGGAACTTTTACCGAGGCCGCGTCTGCCTTGATCAGGCGTTCGAGAACCTGCATAGAAGCCTTTATGCTGGTCATGGGAGTTTTAAGCTCATGGCTTGCCACACTAATAAAATCATCCTTTTGCTGTTGCAAACGTTTAAACTCCGTAATATCTAATACGGTTCCCAACAACCTGATTGGCCTTCCATCATTAGCAAGATACGACTTGGCCTGTGCCCGGATCCAGTGAATAGACTCATCAGCCCAGATAATCCTCACCTCATAAAATAATCTACCCGTTACAGCTGAGCGGGAATGAGCCTCATTCCTGATCTGCATATCCTCCGGATGGATCCGATCAACATAGTCATTCCACACTCTCGGGTTATCGAAACCAAAAATATGGTTAAAACGAGTTGAAGTACTTACT
The DNA here is from genome assembly GCA_036402155.1 of Sphingobacteriaceae bacterium. Taxonomy (GTDB): domain Bacteria; phylum Bacteroidota; class Bacteroidia; order Sphingobacteriales; family Sphingobacteriaceae; genus DASWTL01. The sequence continues at coordinate 14,222 of DASWTL010000361.1, forward strand.
TCTCCTGTAACCAGGTTAACTTCAAATGTTCCAATCTCCGCCGCCTCTACAGCCAGGCGTGCACGTTGTTCAGCCTCTTCGATAGATCTGCGTGCTATTACTTTATCGGTAACATCAATACCAATTACCATTACAGAACTCACTCTTCCGTCAATATCTTTAACCGGCTCATACACAAAATCAATAAATAGCGCTTCTTCCCGACCATTCCTGATCAGTATTAACGCATGTTCTTTGGCAAAATATGGTTCACCGGTACTAATCACTGAATCCATTACGGGCCGGTAAACTTCGGCCGCTTCCGGCACGCCATCCCATATCGGTCTGCCTTCAAGCTGATCACGTTCCTTCCCAACCAGTTCCAGGTATGAATCATTTGCAACTTCAACAACCAGAGACGGTACATTGATGATACATATACCTATCGGAGCCTGTGTAACCATATTATAGAGCATATGTCTGCTTCTTTCAACGGTTTGCCTGGCACGTTCAAGTTCTGTGACATCAGAAGCAAAACACAGCACACTGGTAATCTTGCCACTTTCATCCGGCATGGCCTGATAAGTGAACTTAAAGTAATAGGTCTGAAGTCGTCCATCCACCATCAGATCGGCACGATCATTATCCGTATAATAGGTCTCGCCGGTTCTGTAAACCTGTTGTATCAACTTTTTAAAAGGCTGGTTATGAAGTTCGGGTAATGCATCTTCAAACTTTTGTCCCAGAACAGACTTATCCCGTCCCCACGCCTTTAACGTCGCATCATTCGCAACAGTAATTATCATGTCTTCGCCCGATGTCACATAGACTGGAAATGGCGATAATTCGACTATATCTTTAAAAATTTTTTCGGGTATCAAGGAAGAGAGTAAAAATAATAGGAGATGTAATTAAATTTCGGATTTAAAACTAAAATAAAATTATTGAACAGATGTTTTAAAAAAGAAATTTTACCTGTAAAATACTTTAAATTATAGGTTAAGTTAACATTTATCGTCGGTTTGGGGTTCATACCATCAAACTCTCTCAATCCAACAAACTTTCCAGCTTCCTTCATGTTAAATTTTATCAGACCCAAAATCTTCATGGAAAACCTGAATGAAATACTTATCCACGCTGCACGGAAAGGCAACACCGATGTTATAAAAGAGCTGGTTGCCATGAATGCCGATGTTAATACGCGTGATGAAAAAGGCTATACACCTTTAATTATTGCCTGCTATAATAACCAACCAGAGGCTGCTGAACTGTTAATCAACCTGGGAGCAGATGTGAATGCACAGGACGCTGGCGGCAATACTGCCCTGATGGGCGTAGCGTTTAAAGGATATCCTGAAATTGCTGAATTATTAATTAAAAAAGGTGCAGATCTTAACCTGCAGCATGGCAATGGCGGAACTGCTCTAATGTTTGCCGCCATGTTTGGCAGGAACCAACTGGTAGAACTACTGATAAATTATGGCGCCGACCGCCGGATCACTGATGTTCGTGGATTAACCGCAGCAGACCTGGCTGCACAACAGGGAAATATGCCGGCAATCGAAATGCTCGAAGCCTGACATATATTAAATACAGCCAGAATGAGTCCCGGTTGGAATTTCACTCCGGCTGTTTTCAATACCCCACCAGTTTATGCGGGAACTTTACGGGGCTTTTCACGATCCCAGAAGCGGTGCATAGCAATAGCTGATATGAACTGAGTAGCCAGCTTTTTTACATTATCACTTATCACCACGCCTTCTTTAAGTACAGCTTCATCCGAAAAATCTTCCGGAATCTTCTTACTGAAATAAGTAACTTCCAACACTTGCATTGCCTGCTCATCGGCTGCAATGGCTTTGCAATGTTTAAATGCTTCATTCAGGAAATGAACGGCATCAGCTTCCGCCTCCACGGTTGCTACGCTGTTAGTACCACCCGGCACATAAACCGCGTCGTACAAAACCGAAGCCGCAGTAAGATAGCTCTCGTCCACCGCTATCTGTTCATTATTTTCTGAAAGGATATATCCCAGCTTCGGAGCAATTATTTTCACCATTCCGCCAGCTGCCTCAATAGCCTTTCTTACGGTAGCAACCGAATTACCATTAACGCCATCAGCGGTAAGAAACGCCACTTTACGTGTGCGGATGCTGTCTTTTATTGTATTTACCATACTCAAAGCCTCTGATTTGGCTAGTGATCCCTCCAATTCCGGTGGCTGAAAATCTGAAGGGTCGGCATCTGCAGGCACGCTGAAATTTAGCTGTTCAACATTTTTAGGAACTGAAAGTCCCAGTGCATACCCTACTGCTGCTGCCAGGCCCTTATCTATGCGAGCCAGAACGCCAAGCATCCGCTGTCGTACTGTTAGCGCATTCACCTTGCCCAGTTCAAAGCTCAGGGCATCAATAAGGTGGTTTTGTTCAGGTTCCGACTGGCTGTTAAAAAACAGCTTCGCCTGACTGAAATGATCAAAGAAGCTTTTGCTTCGCGCCCTCACCTTTCTCGCGTCTATCCGTTCAGGATAACTTGCAAAGCCCCCTTCGTTCACCGAAGCCTGAGATGGATCACCATCGCCCAGCGAGTTTGGATGGTAGCTGGTTTTACTGCGATTGATGGTCTGTCGCATATATCCGTCGCGTTGGTTATTGTGTATCGGTACTACCGGCCTGTTAATTGGTATCTCATGAAAATTAGGCCCTCCTAAGCGAATAAGCTGTGTATCGGTATAAGAAAATAACCGGCCCTGCATCAGCGGATCATTGGTAAAGTCTATCCCCGTCACAACATGACCTACATGAAAAGCCACTTGTTCGGTTTCTGCAAAGAAATTATCCGGATTACGGTTCAGGGTTAGTTTTCCCACCCGTTGCACCGGCACAAGCTCTTCAGGGATCAGTTTGGTTGGATCCAGCAGGTCAAATTCAAATTTAAACTCATCAGCCTCCGGAACAATCTGTACACCAAGCTCATATTCTGGAAAATCACCGCTCTCAATGGCTTCCCATAAATCCCTTCGGTGGAAGTCGGGATCTTTACCTGAAATATTCTGAGCTTCGTCCCAGGCCACTGAATGCACTCCTAATAATGGCTTCCAATGGAATTTTACAAAATTTGATTCCCCGGCAGCATTGATAAACCGGAACGTATGAACACCAAATCCTTCCATCATCCGGTAACTGCGCGGAATGGCGCGGTCGCTCATCAGCCACATGATCATGTGTGCCGATTCGGGCATCAGTGAAATAAAATCCCAGAACGTATCATGGGCCGAGGCTGCCTGTGGCATCTCGTTGTCGGGCTCAGGTTTAACAGCGTGCACCAGGTCGGGAAACTTTATCGCATCCTGGATAAAGAACACGGGCATATTATTCCCTACCAGATCAAATATACCCTCCTGCGTGTAAAACTTCACGGCAAATCCCCGTACATCCCGGGCCAGGTCTGTAGAACCGCGCGAGCCGGCAACAGTAGAAAAACGCACGAACACCGGGGTCTCTAACGAAGGGTCCTGCAGGAAATGCGCTTTTGTAACCGGCGAAAGTGACTCATATACCTTAAATACACCATGTGCGCCTGAACCGCGGGCATGAACAATCCTCTCTGGGATACGCTCATGGTCAAAGTGGGTAATCTTTTCACGAAGAATAAAATCTTCAAGCAGCGTAGAGCCACGTTCGCCCGACTTCAATGAATTCTGATCATCATTTATTTTAACACCCTGATTGGTGGTTAACTTTTCGCCTGAAGGTACTTCAACATGTTCTTCGAGTGAATCTGTTTTATCGTTAACGGGTTTAGCCCCGCTTTTAGCTGATTTTTTTTTACTAGGCATAATTTAAAGTTTTTATATCCCAATCAGGCTTCCTTAGCTGCCTGGTTATTGATCGTTTTTTCTGCAATTTCGGTAAGCAATTCATCCGAAGCTTTCTCCTCTTCCAGCGTTTGCACCAATATGCCCGCTACATTGTTCATTCCCAGTGTCTTGGCCAATTTTGCCAGTCCGCCATAAGTGGCTATCTCGTAGTGTTCCACTTTTTGCGACGCCAGGATAATCCCCACATCGCGCGTTGCTGTGCCTTCATCGGTGCTTTCTATAATTCCTTCGCCTTCTTTTGTCAGTCCTTCCATTGCATCGCACTTTTTAGCAACAGGTTTTTCACCCAGCAACTTAAAAATTTCCTCAAGCCTGCTTACATGGATTTTGGTTTGCTCCAAATGGTTTCCAAGCGCCTGCGCTAATTCTTTTGAAGTAGCGGCACGCTGCATTTTGGGTAATGCTTTTACTAAATGATTTTCCGCCCAATATGTATCCCGAATACCGTCTGCGAATAACTCCTGTAACGGCGGTTGTTCTTTTGGGGATGTCGTCTTAAATTTTGGCTCTGCGCCAGATTGTTTTTTCATAATAAGATGTTTTTCAAGGTAGTATTACAGAATTTCCGTTAGCTATACCCGTTAAAAGTAATTTGCCGGATAGTTATTGGTAACAACAGGTGTTAAAACGAATTGTTACGTACAGAAATAAGATTTCGGGAGTTTAGGAAGAAGGAGCATGCGAGCGTGGCATCCATAGGTTAAACTGAGCGGATGCGAACCACTATGAATGATAGATGTAGGTAATATTTGCAGGTATAAGTCGCCCGGAGCGGAATCGGGGGGCTCTTTGTGGATTTTCACATAGACTTCGCTCAGGATGACTTACTTAGTAACCTTTACGCCGTTTGGTCAACAATCTTAGCATCTTTTGCATTGGTCTTTACTGAAGCAATGCCATTGTCGCGGGCAGACGAACTTTCGTACATTTCACTTGTTCCAACGATCTGACCGTTGGAAGCTTTTAAATTGAAAAAATGCTTCCCATTAGAAGATGTTTTGGATTCAAACCTCTCGTTCTCCTGTGAATTCTTTTTTACCGATTCAATTCCGCTTTCACAACCCGATTTAGAAGAGTAACCTTCACTGGCTAATATGCCTTGCCCGTTACCGGCTTTAAGATTAAACTGAAACTGTCCGTTTGTTCTTTTGGTGATTACAAATGATCCCATAGTTTTGGAGTGTGTTATTGGTGAATATATATTAACTGCATTAAAAGGTATTTATAAAAAGGTTTGTCACAGTTTTACAAGCGTTCGAATTATTTCCCGAACATTCCGCCCAGTGTATCCTTTATACCGCCGGCTGAATCAGCCCCGCCCGAACTTCCTTTGAGGAACGAATCTACCTGTGTTCCTAAGCCTCCCGGCATCTTGTCTTTCAAAAAACTTGCAACTGTGTCCACTGCTGCTTTTGCCTGTGCTTCAGAGATTCCGGCTTTTTCCGAAACCATTTTAATAACTTGTTCCATTTTGATCGCGATTTAGAGTAAGAAAAGAGAATTAAATATTATTTGTAAATTATGCTTTATACAATTATTAAAAGCGTATTTCAGTTGAGAATCCGGTATACATTTAAGGTACTGTTATAACTGCTGA
>DASWTL010000362.1:0-9065 GCA_036402155.1 Sphingobacteriaceae bacterium
GAGGCTACAAATTCAATAATTTCATTGCTCAGCAGGTTGGGTTCAATAGATGAGATCCGGATACGGTCAATTCCATTAACCCCATCCAGCGCCTTTACAAGTTCGAAAAAATTGGTTTCTCTCTTCCCGTCATTTAAGCCAAAATCGCCAATATTTACGCCCGTCAAAACAATTTCCTTTACTCCGGAAGCAGCTATTTCTTCCGCTTGTTTTACAATTTCCTGAATACTCCCGCTACGGCTTGCCCCACGTGCCAGTGGAATGGTGCAAAAGCTGCATGTATAATCACAGCCATCCTGAACCTTAAGGAAAGTTCTTGTGCGATCACCAAAAGAGTGAGACGATATAAAAGTATTGGTGTGCGCTATGGGCTGGTTAAAAATAACCGCTTTGGGTTTCTTTGTAAGATCAGTTATATGATCAACAATCTGAAATTTCTCAGCAGCACCCAAAACCATATCCACCCCGGGAATTTCAGAAATTTCTGCAGGTTTAAGCTGGGCATAGCAACCAACAATAGTCACATAGGCCTCAGGTGAGTGCTTTAGGGCTTCTTTAACTACCTTTCTGCATTTTTTATCTGCATTATCTGTAACGGAGCACGTATTGATCACATATACATCTGCCTGATCAGTAAAACCTACTATCTGATAACCCGCATGACTGAACATTCTTCCAATTGACGAAGTTTCTGAATAGTTTAGCTTACAGCCCAGTGTGTAAAATGCGACCTTTTTATTCATAAGAAGGTGCAAAAATACAGATTTTTACTCACTTTTATCACCCCAGCGATAGGATTGGGTTGAGAAACCTGCAAGATCCATCACACGGTCAGTTACTGTTGCAGCAACTTCTTCTATGGTTTGCGGCCTGCTGTAAAATGAAGGGCTTGCCGGACAAATAATACCCCCGGCCTCTGTCACCGTCTTCATATTATTGATATGAATGAGATTAAAAGGTGTATCACGAAGAACAAGAATGAGCTTCCTCCTTTCTTTCAGGATAACATCTGCAGCACGTGTAGTCAGATCATTAGATAATCCTGAAGCAATCCGGCCTAAAGTACCCATGGAGCACGGACAAATGATCATCGTATCATATTGAGCAGAGCCGGATGCAAATGGAGCGAAAAAATCATCTGTATTATAATAGGTAAAGGGATAGTCAGAAAAGTTTTCATTTCCCAGTTCATGTTTCCAAACATCACGTCCGTTTGCTGAAAAAATAACTCCTACTTCTACCTCCTGCTGAAAAACCTGAAGCTTATCAAGCAATATTTTGGCATAAATGGATCCGCTTGCACCGGTTACAGCAATTACTATTTTTCTTTTAGGCATATGATAAAAAATGATCAGACAAAAATACAGATAAAAAAAGGGCCGAATACAAGTATTCGACCCTACATCTACCTATGAAAAACATGCCCTTTGGGAGGGCAATACAAATATAAACATAAATAAAAGTTTCAAGCAAATTTTTTAACGAAAAAATTGATTCAGAAGAAAATAAACCTTCCTGATAATCAGGCAATTATTAGAAAAAGAAAATTTAGGGTATAAAATATGTACTTAACACCGTGTAATTCAGACTATAAAAATTTTCTTTTAGAATTATAAAAATTAACAAAAACAAATGAGAAGCGTTTGTTGTAACTTACAGAATAATTAAATTTAACTTACTAAGATAATATCTGGCCTATAATTTCAAGAAGTTAACTGGTACCAAATTATATTGAAAACGTCAGTAGCCTGAATGTTAGAATTGCTGATTTTATGGTCTGTTATAAATACCGGCTTAAATTCATCAGCCAGGTTTATACGCCCATGCGATCCCTTAATTAAGGATGCATCAAGTGGTATTACATCCATAACATATCTGAAACCTGCTTTCTTTCGTAGCAATTTGTATCCTGCCCTTAATTTTGACGTCATAAACATCTCAACAGGATCATATCCGGGTTTTTTATGAATATCTACTACACGGGCATAATCCGGCGCTTTGGCCTCGTCTAACCAGAAATAATAAGTAAACCAACTATGTTCATCAGCCATTAAAACCAGATCACCGGCGCGTTCATGATCTATGTGATATTTAGCCTGTTCCTCCCGGTCAAGGATTAACTCGATTGCCGGTTCAGATTTAAGCAGTTGTTTTACCTGCTCTGTTACTGAATCGTCGTTAATATATACGTGTGCTATCTGGTGATCAGCCACAACAAAAGCTTTTGATGCTCCGGCATCTAACAACTCCAATCCTCTTTCTTCCCTGATAGCCAGCAAACCATGTTTTCTGAATAAACGGTTTAAATGAACAGGATTATTAACCGGTGAAATACCATACTCAGAGAGAATAACAATATTTGCATTTTTCTTCTGGTAGAATTCAATCAACTGCTCAATAACTTCATCGATCTGCTTGAGATCATTTGAAATTTTTGAAAAATCAGGACCAAACTTCTGCAAACAATAATCCAGATGCGGAAGATAGATCAATGTAAGCGTGGGATCATACAGATCATCTGTTCTCATGGATGCATCTGCTATCCACTGCGTAGACTTAATATTAGCGCCGGGTCCCCAGAACTGAAATAAAGGAAACTGGCCCAGCTTTTCCTGAAGGTCATCACGTAAGTCTGCAGGATGTGAATAGCAATCAGGTAATTTACGACCGTCTGCCAGATAATTAGGCCTTGGCGTTACTGAGTAATCAGCAGAAGAATACATATTATACCACCAGAACATCATCGAGCATGTAAATTCTTGATCCTGTTTTTTTGCCTTTTCCCAGATCTTCTCGCCCTGTACGAGTTTATTAGACTGCTTCCAGAATTTAACTTCAGCATCTGTGCGGTCATACCAGCCGTTTCCTACAATACCGGTTTCTGAAGGATACTTACCAGTAAGATAGGTTGATTGCATGGAGGTTGTGACAGCAGGCAATATCGGATCTATACTTACTATATTTCGCTCAGCTATGTATCGTTCAAGAAATGGCATATGCTCCCCAATCACCGAACGAGATAATCCAACGACATCAATAACTACTGTTTTATTCATATTGAGAGTATTGGGTATTGTGTATTGGGTATTGAGTATTCATTGAGATGCCGGTATTACGTATTAAATTATGCCTACCTACAAAATCGCCTTTACCCATTTTAATTCCCTGGTAATTGACTGATTAAGAGGAACCTTCAATGTATCCGGCAATACATCCCATGTATAGGTTTCTACTTCCAGATGATTGGTGAAAAGTTTTTCATTGAAGAGATCCAATACCATTACAATGTCTGATTGTGTTGACTTTAACAGGCCAAAATCTTCTTTAAAGATTGGAACATGAAAATGTGCACGCCATTCATTTACGTCGGGGTTATTGCAATCTGCAATAGCTTCAGGAAGGTCAGCGTAATGAATTAACTCACCGTTATTGCGTTTGGCAATGACCTGATGTAAATAGGTGTCTTCATTAAATTTAGAAAACGCATTAATAACTGCAGTCCGTTCATCATAAGTCCGCGAAAGTCCGGCTTTTATGGCCGCGCTGATCTGGATTTTTCCAACCTGGATATTTTTATCAGCCAGCTCTTTTATTATTGCAGCATGAGGTTCATACCCGATGGCAAAATGGCAAACATCATAACACAAACAGATGTGCTGGCGGATAAGAACTTCGGCATCCGAGTCAGAAAGGTTTAATTTTTTTCCGAAGGAAGCAACCCCTTTAGGCAATAAGTCATTCTCAAACCAGTCAATAAATTCCCTTCCGGACTCCAGGAGGCCATCGGGTTCAGGTTCAATATCGAGGTGCAAAACTATACCGCTGCGTTCCCAGATGGTGTATAATTGCTCTGCAACAATTAGAATATTCTCTGTGGCCTGATCCTTAGCTGCAGCCATGGATTCCTTTGTTTCAAACCAGGGTTTATAACTAAGAGGCGATGTGGACACTCCACCATCCATTCCATCCGGAATTAGCTCTGCCAGTATATGAAATAACCTAAGGGTATAATCCACACGTTCCTTACTTGTCCAGTCGGGCGCATGTACCTGGTCTTTAACCCTTGTATGATGGAAGCCACCATACGGAAAGCCATTCATGGTGAATACATAAGCCTGGTTTTCAGATAGCCATTCCAGGAAGTCGTTCAGGGCTTTCTCTTCCATTAAATCCAGGCTGGCTAAATTAGAAAGTCTTAACCCAATCCCCATGGGTCCATCCGGAGATAGTTCCTGCCTTATTGATGGAAAACTCTCCTTTAAAGCTGCAAAATGATCTACCCACCGCTCACCGGGATAGATATTTGAACAATATGTTAAATGTCCTGATGCTAATTTCATAATCCTTTTATTGATGCCTGGCGATGACACCAAGTATGGTAAAGAGATAATTTGTAATGCCCTGATGCCTTATTCACATGGCACTCAGGATCTCCCCTGCCTTTTTAAGCCTTAATGTATCAACTTCATGTACTTCAATGCCTTTTCCAATGCCATTAAGCAGCATGATTGTTAATTGTCCGCCCAGATGCTCCCTGAACTCTTCCAGCCCCAGAAGTATCGGACTGTCATTTTCCTTTATTTGTAATAACGGATGTGTAATATCAAAGCCAAACTTTTTTAACAATTGAATTATTCGTTGGGTTTCGTCATTTGGTAAAAGCCCGGAGAGATTTGAATACACCGTATCTAATGCTATTCCCATTGCAACTGCCTCACCATGTCGAATTTGAAAATTAGTAAGGTACTCCAGTTTATGTGCACTCCAGTGCCCGAAATCCAATGGCCGTGATGAACCACTTTCAAAAGGGTCTTTCCCCGAAATATGCTCCATGTGTAATTTTGCGCATTGCCAGATCAACTGGTTCATCATGTTTAAATTACGTTTAACCAGGGCGGTAACATTCTCTTCAAGCCACTCAAAAAACTGCCTATCTTTAATCAGCGCTACTTTAATGGCCTCCGACACTCCTGAACGCCATTCATCATCATTGAGGGTTTTTAAAAAGGAATCATCATTAAATACGGCAATTGGTGGGGTGAATGTTCCAAGGAAGTTTTTCTTATTGAAATAGTTAATTCCATTTTTAACTCCAACGCCTGAATCATTTTGTGATAAAACGGTAGTAGGTATCCGGATGTGCTTCACACCGCGATGAGAGATTGCGGATGCATAACCCACCATATCTAAAACCGAACCTCCGCCAATAGCAGCCACAAAAGAATGACGATCAATGCCGTATAAGTTTACTGCTTCCAATACTTCATCCAAATAATCCGTATCGTTCTTGGCCCTTTCGCCACCGGGGATTATTAAGATATCCGGAATGAGCTTAACAGTATCATAATAAGCAAAATAGGACTTTATATTCTTAACCAGATCCGGATGTGAATTAGCTACGCCATCATCCAATACAAAAAGAATTTTCCTGTTTCCGTGAATAGAATCTGCTTTGCTAAGGAAATCATGAAGAAGAGTATTCTGTTTATGAAAAAGCTCGGAAGTAAAATATACTTTATAGTCGTATTTAATGGTAAAAGACTGGTTCAGGTGTTCCATGAGGGATATCCGGATATAAATGGAGAATGATGCAAAGATAGCTAATTATGTAACGGCAAAAAGTTTTGCCAGATAAAGTGACAGCGGTAATAAACAAACAATCAGTAGTGCCAGGTAAAATGAGCTAAATGTAGCCGCCCATGCTGCATCCATTAATATCAATGAAATTACACCTGCTTTAACGGCCTTTCCGATATTCTTTCCAACCGGATCTTTAATGGCTTTTATCAACGGGGTAAAGATCATCCATGAAAATGGAATTAGAAAAACCAGCGCCCACTGCCATCTGTCAAGCATAAAGGCCCAATATAAAATAGCGCTGATAACACTTACGTAAAGTAATGATGCGATATATAAGTTGATACGGCTACCCCCATGAACCTCACCCCTGCTGATCATAGTAATTGAATAGATATAAATTACCGGAATGATGGAAAGGAGATACCACTGATTTAGAGCTGACGTAAGAATGCTTATTCCTAATAGTAGATTTAGTCCGCGACATATACCCATATTGAGTGGCCCCATTAAATCATGATGTTTACCCCACTTATTATACACAAGGGCAAAAACTGTGATCAATACAGCTAATAACGCGGGGATAGCCCCAACCACTGCTGCCAGAACAATACCCAGAACCAACTGCAACGAACCAAGAATAGCCGCATTCTTAACACTTATCAATCCGCTTGGTATAGCCCTTTCCGGACGCTCAATTTTATCAAGTTCTGCATCAAAAACATCATTAAACACCACACCCCCAGCGTATAAAAAAGCTGTTGAGAAACACAGAAGAACGATAGGCAGGATATACGCTTCGGTAAACAGCGCACTGCTGAGAACCCCTGAAATAGCAATTCCTGCAAGCACATCTGCTACCGAGGTTACGATGTTAGCCGGCCTCATCAGGCGTAAATAACCGCTAATCTTTTTCATGGGAAAAAGTATTGAGTATTGCCTTTGGAGTACTGAGTATTGAGTACTGAGTATTGAGACAGCACGGCGGGACAAGGGAACCTTGAAATTTCATTTAACTTGTGCATAGCATACATGTCGGCATCATTAAAAATAGACCTGAGTATCGGGACGGCGGATTGGGATCGCTAACTGATAAAGATAGATGATTTATCAACCCGCGGGCTTTGACCTCCTCTTAAAACGGTATTACCTTCATACCTTACACTCTGATCTATATTTTTAATCGTGTTGAAATCCGCTTCATTAATCTGGCCACTCTGTCCAAATGCCGTAATTGCATTACGATAAGTTATCAGTTCAATATCCTCATTACTAATGCCGCTCAATTTCATTAAAGCAGCGGTTTTAGGAACAGCCAACGGATCACTTATTCCCCAATCGGCAGCAGAATTGATCATGATCCGTTCCGGACCATATTGCCGGGCTATTTCAACCATCCGCTCATTCCCCATTTTAGTGAACGGATAAATGGTAAAGGCCGCCCAGAAACCACGATCAAGCACATCTTTTATTGTTTCTTCATTATTATGATCAACAATCACTGTGTAAGGATCCAGCCCATGTTCAAGGGCGATTTCCATGCTGCGCAGTGTTCCTTTTTTCTTATCGCGATGGGGCGTATGGATCTGTACAGGCAATCCTGATTCTTTTGCCAGTTCCAGCTGCAGGCGGTAATATTTCTCCTCGGCGGCTGTCTGATCATCAAAACCAATTTCGCCAATTCCTACAACACCTTCTTTATAAATAAACAAGGGCAACAATTCCATTACTTCCTCTGCGAGGCTTTCATTGTTGGCTTCCCTGGAGTTCAATCCGATGGTACAATAATGCTTTATACCGAATTGTGAAGACCGGAAGCGCTCCCAACCCACTAAACTGCTGTAATAATCCCTGAAACTGGCCAAACCGGTACGGGGCTGCCCCAGCCAGAAAGCAGGTTCAATTAACGCAATTACGCCAGCATCAGCCATCGCCTGGTAATCATCAGTTGTACGTGAGCTCATGTGCACATGCGGATCAAAAAATCGCATTCCCTTTATGACTTCCACATCAAATGCAGATGACTGACCTGATAAGGCTTCTTTGTTTTCGTTAGAACTACTGCAACACATTATCTTTATTTTTATATAAACAATCTTTTAATTAGCAGGTGATTCAAAGCTTTTCCAGCTTAACGTTTTATCATCTGCAATGGCTTTTAATTCAGGATCTTCCAACAGCGCTTTTGCAGGCTCGTAAGAAGATTCAACAATAGCGAGCACGATCGGTCTTTTATCCTGGTAAGCACTTACCTGCAGACCTTTTTTGATCGCACTTAAAATTTCATCATCAATAAACCTGCCTACCAAACGCCAAAGCATCGGATTCATCTCCCGTTTAGCAGCCCATCGTTCCTGGGCATAATCTGACAATGTATGTGCCAGTTCACTATTAGCCCTTTCATCAAGTCCTTCAATTTTCTCAATTTTCTTGCCAGTAAAAAATGCTTTCAGGATCATTTGATTCCAGGCAGGTTGTTCCAGATAATCGGAAGGATATGGATTGTTATACATCACGGCCTCTAAAACCGAATCCATCGTATTCCGAATGCCTTCTGCACATCTTTTCACCCAGATTGCCGGATATGCCAGAAGCGGTAACGCTGAATATAAAGCAACCAGCTCGTTCATTTCAGCGGCAAGAAAAAGATTCTCAATTATGCGTTGATAGTTATCCTTATCGGATGGATCTAAGTGCATTAATAGCCATACGCGTGACAATCTGTCTATTGACCATCCTTCTATTGAGAAACCGCGTCGGATAGTTGAACATGCATCCAATTGTTCCTGGCTGATCCGGACACCAGCCTTTCCAGTTTTCCTGGGTAAAAGAACGAACGAAGCATTAAAACCAGTAACGCCGTTTGACAGGGCTGCGGCTCCTTCCAGCCATTTCCAGGCATCAGGTGTAACGGAGGCTTTAACTATCTCACCAATTAAATCCCTTAAATGTTTGACATTATATGTATAGATACCTGATGTTTGTTCAGAAATCATATTAAACGACTAAGTAGTTAATTAAAAGAGCTGCAGAAATAATGATCAATCCGAAAAATTCCCTTGTTTTTTCAATATAAGGTTTTGTGGCCTGCATACTTTCCACAATGCTTGGTTTATTATATTTCACAATCCAGTCACGTACACCGTCTTTAGAAAAGAAAAGAATGATGGCATATACCACATAGAAAACCATTAAAAGCAGGTATACAATCGGATAAAATAGCTGGAGAGCGGCTAAGCCACAGCAAATTGCAGCTAATGTGTAAATAGGCACCCATAACCAGGAGTCTTTATCATTGGCATTTACATATGCAAAACCCAAAAAAGAAATAAAGAAAATAATATTTAATATCGTAAGTATCATACCTGAATGCGCGACAAAAAACAGCTAATTTTTCATCAAATAACCATTAAACACTATGGTTCGGCAATTTAAGACGTATGATTGTATTATGAAAGTATTTGGGAGGGTAATTTTGGGAAAGTGAC
>DASWTL010000363.1:0-2888 GCA_036402155.1 Sphingobacteriaceae bacterium
AGAAAGAGTTATTCATGATTCTTTATTACTTTTTAAAATTTGTGACATTATTTTCGAGACCTAATCTTTAAAGATGAAAAACGGGAAGCACTTAAGTCAACCACATTCCTAGAAGTTTGAAAAGGTTTCCTCCCGGATTCCTGAGGAAATAACTGAACTTTTGATTTAGCAGAGATTTTCAATGACGCTATCTCACCCTTCCCGATACCCATCGCTTCCAGGTCCCGTGAAGTATATTGTCCGTCTCTTAATGTTATCGAACGGCCCTGATAGTTTGTTCCGGTAAAAACCGTGACGTTTCCGGCAGACATTCCGTAAACAAGTTTCAATACTTTTTCCGCATATCGAACTCCGAGTACTCTTTGGCTATACGTATCAAAATGAGCATCGTTCTTTTCCAGGTTTATCGAATTAAGCCCGGCAGAGCTGACCCAATCTGAATGCGGTATTACACTGACTATTTCCCGTATCTTAGGATTTAAAAGTTCGCCTCTCCCCTTCCATTGGCCAATTTCACCGGCTATAACGGCTATGCTGCTGTCGCCTAAATCTTCTCTGAAATCTCCAATCAGCGTCCTGAGCCTTCCAAGATATGCAGCGCTCTTTTCAGCGGACTGGTCTCCTTCACCCTGATGCCATAAGATACCTTTCAGCTTCGAGCCCGGAGCTGCTGCCAAAGCCGCTTTTGCTCTTGCAAGTGCTTCTTCGTAAAGATTAAAATCCAGCTCCCCGTTGTACCCCTTCTGCCATTGAACTATTCCCGTTCCTCCCTTTGCATTAGAAACTATTCCTATTGGCCGGTTGGTATAATCTGCCAGGGTTCTGGCAAAGGTGTAAGCAGGACTAAACCGCTGAGTTGGCTTGGTTCTCACGGTAGAGTAGCGGTTCATACCATTTCCAATAAGATTTCTAGCTTTTTCCCATTCGTTTTTATCGTTAAATAAATAAGCATTTTGTAATTCGACAGTATCAAGAACGCCAATTTTTGCAACGCCTGCCATATTTGACTGCCCTATGAGTAAGAAAACATCCAGATTTCTGTTCTCAGGGATGTCTTTCGTCGTACTTTTAAAACTGGCGCAACTTATTACTATTACGAATACTATTAAATATAACCTGGTTTGCTTCATATTATATTACTTTCTCCAGTGAGTATATGTAGTGAAACCAGCAAAAGTATGATCACTGGTTACCGTATAAGGCCTCTGTAATCGGGCTAACGCCTTTATAGCGAACGATTCATTGTAGTAGGCTGCTGCTACTTCTACCCCGGGAAAAACAGATTGAGTTGAACAATCCCGGCAGCCTACCTTTCCTGAAAAAGCAGATTGAATCCATTCCCATCCAACTTTAATCCTTTTCGAATCAGCTAAAAAAATGGATTCGTCTCCCTGTATCCTTGCTATCTCCGCCGCGTAGGTTAATCCGGTCATCGAGTATTGCGGGTGGTGGCAATCTCTTGAGCATAATTCGTAAACTTCCCCGGAAGTTTTGATCACTACCGGGAGTAATTTCCGGATTATTCGCATTCCATCCTCATAATCAGCCTGATTATCCAAAAAAACACCCATAGCCATTTTTGCATAACCCGCTGAGGTTCCCCAGTTGTTTTGACGCTTTCCGGCATCAACATCTTTAACTAACAGGTTGATATAATTATCCCGAAGATTGCTTAAAAATTTAGAAAATTGAATAATATCGTCATTACTCCACCCGGCCCCTGCGACTCCTTTAAACTTATAATGCCTGATAATTTCGGCGGCGGCGGTAAAAGTCGGTGCAACCCAGGCGGCTTCCAGTTGAGCCTGTACTATCTTAGTGCCCTCTACAACGTCATAGCATTTAAAATTACCAGACCAGCCATTTAATATAGCGATAGTTTGTTCTGCGTCTTTTGCTGCGCCTGTTTGTACCCATTTTAGCGCATACGCATAGGCAAGATCGGCGTCTTTTCGCATTTGTCCTTCTGTTGGCGTGGAGCCGGATGCCTTTACATAGACCACCTCAGGGTATTCTGTTGAAATCTGCGCAGCTTTTATATAGTCTATTAATGAATTAGTTAGATTGGGTTTATTCTCTGAAGCCACGTAGGTAAGACTACTCTGGCTGTTAATGATGCCGGGATGCCTGAATTCCGGTACAGAGAGTTGAATTTTCTGTTGGATATCGTTTGACGTTGTGCCGTCGGGTGTTCGATAATACAATTGTATCAGACACATATAGAATGCAGCAGTAAGGCTGGAGATTTTTATAAAAAACGTCATAGTCATCAGTGCTTTCTTTTTTTAACACTAAGTAACTGAACATCAGTTAAATTCATCTTTGAGTTATTAGTGATCATAATTTCTTTTGCGTTTGCCAGGTTTAAAAACAACTCATACTCTTTATCAGCTTTCATAGATGCAATTTCACTCATCAGGATCCCCTGCTTCTCCAAATCACTTTTCGAATAATTGCCTTCAACTAACAACACCGAACGTCCCTTAAAATCAGTATCGTTAAAAACTGTTATACCTGCCGGTTTTACATGATAAATTAGTTCTGCTGCTTTATCAGCATACCTGCCGCCCAACGCCCGGGTACTCAAAATATCAAAATGCGGATCATTCTTAGTCTGATTAATGGAAGTAAACCCATCCGAGCTTACCCAATCCGAGTTTGAAATACTGTTCTTTATTTTCCGTATTTCAGGATTGACAAACAACCCTCTGTTATTCCATTTCCCAACTTCCCCGGCAATAAATGGAATATTTTGATCTCCAAGGTCAGTCCTTAAGTCGGTGACAAGTTTATTAAGCCGTTCAAGATACTGACTGCCTGAAGCTTCGTTGTTATCTCCCTCGCCCTGATTCCAGATAATACCTTTAATTTTGGCGCCTGGAGTCGAT
>DASWTL010000364.1:0-4169 GCA_036402155.1 Sphingobacteriaceae bacterium
TGCCGCAGTCTCAATTCTCAGTACTCAAGTCTCAATACTCACATTTTTGAACCCTATATTTGTAGATAAATCAATTTAACCCGCTATGTCGGTGTTTCTCCGGTATCTCACTACTCACTACTCACATCTCAATACTAATCTATACCCTATATTTGTAGAAAAATCATAACTTAACCCGTTATCCCGGTGTCTCAATACTCCATACTCATATCTCAATACTAATATCTCATGAAAACAATAACCATATATCAGGCTGATGCATTTACGGATAAACTTTTTGGAGGAAATCCAGCGGCTGTTTGTCCACTTCAGGAATGGCTACCGGATGAAGTGATGCAGCAAATAGCTGCAGAGAATAATCTTGCTGAAACAGCATTTTTTATTCCTAAAGGACATGAATTTGAATTGAGATGGTTTACACCCACTTCAGAAATAGATCTGTGCGGGCATGCTACTCTGGCAACCGCTCATATTCTTTTTAAGCATTTGGGATACCAGGCCGACAGTATTAATTTTCATACATTAAAAGCAGGTGTTTTAACCGTTTCTCTTGAAGAAAATGTGTATACATTAAACTTTCCGTCACAAATGCCGCTTCCGTGCGAAACACCTGAAGGACTTATTGAAGCCCTGGGAGGAAAAAAACCGGCAGCAGTATTGCGATCAAGCGATTATGTACTGGTTTATGATACCGAAGAGGATATTAAGGCCATTAGTCCTGATTTTGCAGCCTTAAGTAAAATTAAAACTGTTTGCGTGATAGTTACAGCCAGAGGTAATACCAGTGATTTTGTTTCGAGGGTATTTGCACCTGCTGTGGGTATTCCTGAAGATCCTGTTACCGGTTCCGCTCATTGCTCATTAATCCCATACTGGGCTGATAAACTTAAAAAGAGCAAACTATATGCATTCCAGGTTTCCGCGCGTAAAGGCGAATTATGGTGCGAGCTGAGTGGTGACCGAGTCTTGATTTCAGGTAAGGTAGTTACTTATTTAAAAGGAGAGATTTATGTTTAAGTTATGAGTTGTGAGTTGTGAGTTTTGGGTTGTGAGGTGTGAAGTGAAGAAATATTTAAGGTTGAAAGAGGCGGCTAAACGTACAACCTATTACTTACAACGTACAACTCTTCTAAAAATTCGGTTTCAGCACATACTTATCATAGAATCTGAAAATGTGTTCTGTTGCTTCTTCAGCAGTATCAACCAAACGAAACAGATTCAGGTCTTCTGCATTAATATTGCTTTCTGTTTGCAGCATCGTTTTGTTTACCCAATCCATTAATCCACCCCAGTATTCGGTACCTATCAGAACAATTGGGAAACGGGCAATTTTCCCGGTTTGAATAAGGGTTAATGCTTCGAACATTTCATCCATAGTGCCAAACCCCCCTGGAAGTACGATAAAGCCTTGTGAATACTTCATGAACATAACCTTCCTGACGAAGAAATAATCAAATTCCATCATCTTATCACGGTCGA
The DNA here is from genome assembly GCA_036402155.1 of Sphingobacteriaceae bacterium. Lineage (GTDB taxonomy): Bacteria > Bacteroidota > Bacteroidia > Sphingobacteriales > Sphingobacteriaceae > DASWTL01. The sequence continues at coordinate 1,480 of DASWTL010000364.1, forward strand.
TGTATTGATTATGGAACTGTTCAAATGGAAGTTCAATATTTAGCCCAACAGATTTGCCGCCGGCTTCAAAAGCGCCCTTGTTTGCAGCTTCCATAATTCCGGGTCCACCACCTGAAATTACGCCGTAGCCACGTTCTGTAAGCATTCTGGCACAGTTCTCTGCCAGTTTATAGTAATTTGATTCATTATCGGTACGTGCTGAACCAAAAATGGAAACACAGGGGCCTATTTTCGCCAGTTTTTCAAAGCCGTCAACGAATTCGGCCATGATCTTGAAGATTTGCCACGAGTCTGTGACCTTGATTTCCTGCCAGTCTTTATTTTCAAATGCATGTCTTATTTTATCGTCACCCGTCATATAAACATATAAAGATGTTAGAACTGTGTTTGCGAAGCAGTTGTTTTACTTATGAGAAACAAACCGATAAACGTTATGATCCCATTCATCACAATCAGCTCAAAACCAAATGTATAGCCAATCCAGACAAAGGAATTGCTATCAACAATGAAACTGAGAACAGGCGATAGCAAGCATATTAATGGAACATAACGGTCATTTACCCCCCTCTTGGTAAACATTCCGAAAGCAAACAATCCTAATAAAGGTCCGTAAGTATAACCGGCTGCTTTAAAGATGGCGTTAACCACAGAATCATCATTTAAAATTTTAAACACCAGAATAACCAATAGCATCACTATCGAAAATACAACGTGAACAATATGTCTGGTTCGTATTAGCGCGGGTGAATTGTGGTCATCTTTCTTATCAAAATTCAGAAAATCGACACAGAATGAGGTAGTCAGTGCAGTTAAGGCAGAATCGGTAGTAGCAAAAGTGGCTGCAGTAAGTCCCAGCATAAAAATAACTCCCGGTATAACATTTAAATGATTTAGTGCTATTTCTGGAAAGAGATGATCAGGTGTAGCTAAATCGCTGACAGCAATTCCGTTATTTGCTGCGAAAATATATAATAGTGCCCCAACGCTAAGGAAGAAAATATTCATAAAAACAAATATCCCTGTAAATGTCAGCATGTTCTTTTGTGCTTCACCTATGTTCTTACAGCTCAGGTTCTTTTGCATCAGGTCCTGATCAAGGCCGGTCATGGCAAGGGTTACAAATATTCCGCCTATAAACTGCTTCAGGAAATGCGATTTGCTGCCCAGAAAATCCTCCCAGAAGAAAACCTTTGAATAACTGCTGTTCTTTACTGCCTCAAAAGTTCCCGCTATATCCAGGTTTAAGCTTTGAGCGATAAAATAAATAGATAAAATTACAGAAGACAGTAAGAATACAGTTTGAAGGGTATCCGTAATAATGATTGTTTTAAGTCCGCCTTTAAAGGTATATGACCATATTAGTACCAGACAGATAACAATAGTCAACCAGAAAGGCACTTGCCAGGCATCAAAGATGAAACGCTGTAGCACAATGGCTACCAGATAAAGTCTGAATGAAGACCCGATGGTTCTTGAAACCAGGAAGATCATCGCTCCTGATTTATAGCTCCAGAAACCAAGGCGCTTCTCCAGATAGGTGTAAATGGAGATCAGGTTCATCCGGTAATACAATGGTAAAAGAACCGTAGCTATCAGTATAAAACCTACCGCATTCCCTAAAATAAACTGGAAATAGCCGAAACTGCTATTGCCTACTGCCCCGGGAACTGAAATAAATGTGACGCCGGAAAGGGCGGTGCCGATCATTCCAAATGCTACCAGGTACCATTTGGAGTTTCGGTTTGCGATAAAAAAGCTTGAATTATCAGAGTTATTGCGTGATGTAAAATACGATACGGCAATAAGCATTATAAAGTATCCTACCAGAAATAATAACAGTGTTGATGGGGCCATATTCAGGGGTTAAGCGAGTAAAAATAATAATTATAAGGAGAACTTATAGCCAGCGCTTTTAACGCCGTCTAAAGCCATTTGTTTGTTGTCATCCAATTTTTGCAACGATCAAACCATGAATCAGTGGCCCTTGAATTGTTCAGCCCAAATCCATGACCGCCTTTTGGATAGATATGCATCTCTGTTTCTATTCCATGAGCAATTAAAGCCTCATAAAAGGCAATACTATTACCTACTTTAACTGTAGCATCATCGCCGGCATGAACCAAAAACGTTGGCGGTGTTTGCTCGTTTACATTACGGTCAGGAGAAAATGCATTGATTTTATCTTTAGAACGTACTGAATCTAATAACCGGGTCCTTGATCCTTTATGAACCAGGGTGTCGGCAAAGCTTATTACGGGGTATACTAAGATCATAAAGTCAGGCCGTAAACTCAAATTGGATGTTATCCCGGAGATTTTTTCTGAATACCGGGTGCCGGCACTGGCTGCAAGATGGCCGCCGGCAGAAAATCCCATAATTCCTACCCGGTTTGGGTTGATATTATAGTTTGAAGCGTTTTCTTTTATAACCTTCATTGCCTGCAGGGCATCCTGAAGCGGACCGGTTTCTTTATTTTTCATGATCCTGTTATCCGGAAGTCTGTATTTAAGAACAAAAGCAACAACCCCCATTTTGTTAAACTCCTTAGCAACATCATAACCTTCATGAGCTATAGCTACAATGGAATATCCGCCACCGGGACAAATCAATACCGCAGTTCCATTGGCTTTTCCTTTCTCTGGAAGATAAACGGTGAGGGTAGGAGCAGAGACTTTACTTATGCGGGTTTT
>DASWTL010000365.1:0-5583 GCA_036402155.1 Sphingobacteriaceae bacterium
CAAATTTCTGGTATTACTCTAGTGATACAACATGCGGCAGAGTATTGGACGGGGAATTTTGGACTGTAGAAGCAATCGAGAGTGGGAAGTATAAACTAATCACACTTCACAGTCCAGAAGGATGTAGCAGTCAACAAGTAAAAAGCATAGCCGAAATTGTAGAAGAATTACGAAACCTAGTGAAACTGAACGAGTTTATGGACGTAAAAATGAAAACTATAAACAAAAATATTCCTTCCAAATAAAACGTCTGCCAACATGGGCTTTGCGCAATCGGGGGCGCGACAACAAATGCCCAGCTTTGTATCGCTATTTAGCGTTAGTCCAGGCGACGATGACGCTCCCGGCATTTTTCTTAACTTGAACTTTAAACAAACCAACGGGCTTTAGTACCGGGCCGATGGAATTCTAATTCCCCCGACTGTGCAAAGCCTCTACGTTGGCAGTAACCATAAAACGACACACCACAATGAATAAAGCATTGACATTTTTATTGACACTTTTAAGTTTAAGTGTATTCGGACAAAATAATCCAACAGAAGAAGCACAACCAATTGTTGCAGAAGGTAAACTTTTGTATAAATCAGAAATGGCTTCTTGGTACGGGACAGACTTGTTTTTGGAAAACTATAAGGACAGAGAAAATATTGGTGGTTACTTTTCGTATTCTGACAACGAATTTGCAAAGTGCATTTTCTTTTCAAAAGCAGAAAAACCCAAAGTAATTGGAACTATATCGTTTGACAGTACATACAATACGAAGACAGCCAATGTGAGTTTGACAGAGAGAGAATTTACCAAGACAGAAAATGACCTATATGAAATTAGAAAACTTGCTTTAACAGAAATAAACTCTGACACTTTGTTTAAAACATATAAGAACACTAATCTAAACTTAATTCCATTAATAAATGGTAAGGACAAAAAAGTATATGTTTTGACAGGACCACAAAATAGTGGAGTTGTAATATTTGGAAACGATTACTTACTGACATTTGATGAAAACAATAAGCTACTCATAAAAAAACAGCTTCATATGAATATTATCCCTGTTTACTATGGCGGTAAAGAAGATAAAGACAAACCAACATTTGGTGCAGTGCATAGCCATTTACCAGAAACAGGAGAGTTTATGACAGCAACTGACATTTGCACATTAATGCTTTATGAAAAATTCGCAAAATGGGAGCAACATATGGTAGTCTCAGAAAAATATATGAATATATGGAATTGTAAAACCGACCAACTCACCGTAATTCCAAGGGAAGTTGTTGACAAAATAAATAAAGACTAAGAAAAACGTAACAAGAAAAAGAAGACCGACAATTAGAATGGCTACTGCCAACATTGGTATTGCCAATAGTGGGGCTGGACATTGGAGCGATCAGCAGCGGTAATTCTGTTGTGCTGCGGTTTAGGGCTTGACGAATAAAGTCCAGCTTTAGTTCTTAATATTTAACTTTATCAAAAAGCCAGGCAGCAGTTCTGGGCGAACGAATATAAAATTCCCCACCATCGGCAATACCTGCTCGTTATGTGTAACTATAGAGCCCAATCTTAAACTTATGAATCATTCTTTACGAGTTCTTAATATTTTATTTTTGGTTATTCCTTTATGCTACTGCAACGCTAATAATTCAACAGCACCACTATTTGTTGATGGTGGAAGAACAATCGACAGTCTAAAACTGCAGTATTTATGCCAAGATATTGAGTTTGAGAATTGGGAAGAAGATGATTTCTCCGACTCTTCACTGACAGTTTGTTTTATAAACAGCAAGATAGATCCGTTAAAGATGAAAGATTCTATTAATTGGACGCTGATTGCTAGCAAAATAAAAAATGCTGTTACGAAGCCAGAAAGGTATAAATCGTATTACATAATATTTGTAAAACGAGAGACAGTCAATGGATTAACAAGCAGCTCTCATACCGCAGGTTCAGATATTCCAAGCGACGATTTATAAGCTACACATAACATTGTGTTGGCAAAAGCGGGCTGCGAATTACAACGCTAACAGAACAAACCTCATCGCCCGCCTTCGCCAATAAGTTACCGTTAGGCGCCATAGATCGTAAATGTCAAAGTCATTCCAAACTATTATTGTTTTGATGTTCTTTTTGGCGGGAGAAACATTTGGCCAAAGTTTTAACTCGTTGACATCACGTATACTTTTCGATGCAGATCTGAAAATTACTGACACTAACTTGATATCATATTTTCAGACAAGGCCAGAGTTAACAAAGAAAATAGATACGGGTTGGATTATGTATCCGCCAACATTAGACACAGACAATGTGCCAGTAATAAATAGATTTATTTTCTATGAGCATCCTTACTTTGAGTCAAATTTCACAAGAGGGTCTTTAACGATTTTGACTTCAAGAAGGTTGGCTAAGATCGTAGGGATGTCATTATCGCTATCATTTGCCTCAAAAGAAATTTTTAATAAGACATACGATAGTCTTAAGGTAATTTATACCAAATGCTCTTTGAGCGTTATTAAAAGACCCAATATTTCTCGTCCGTTTGAGGTGACCAAATTTGTGTCGATTAATGGTACGGACTACGTAATAATTACAAAGCAAGAAGACACCAATGTGTCTTACATTAATATTGCCTACAATTACCAAGGCTACGAGTGGTAAGCTTACGGCGCCTAACATTGGTTTGCCACTAGCCTGGGGGTTCAAAAGAAGATCATACTTTAATTTCTATCGGCCATCGGCAAGCCCTCTCCGTTATGCGAAATAGATGTATAAGTATTGGGCCCTGTTTTGAAAAATTACCAATTTTTGGTAACTTAGATCTAAACTTTTTGTATGGGACGTAATACATCCGTTTCATTGGGCGATCATTTTGAGGGATTTGTTGAAAACAGAATTGCCGAAGGCAGATATAAAAATGCCAGTGAAGTGATTCGAGCTGGGTTGAGGCTTCTAGAAGAGGAAGAAAATAAAATTTTAGCCCTTAAAGAAGCTATTCAAGTTGGGATAAATAGTGGTATAGCGCGAAACTTCAATCCTAAAAAACATTTGGAGAAATTAAAGGCTGTTAAAAAGAAAAATGGCTAATTATTTTCTAACCAAGAAAGCAGTAGAAGACCTTACGAAAATCTGGGATTATACATATGAAGTTTGGTCGGAGAACCAGGCCGATAAATACTATGAATTTTTAATTAGCTCGTTTCAAGAAATCGGCAAAAATCCTGCCCTTGGAAGGAATTATGAGGAAATACACAGTCAAATATTGGGATTTAGAGTAGGCAAGCATATCGTATTCTATCGTGTTGCGCGAAACGATAATATTGAAATTTTGCGGATTTTACATCAAAGAATGGATTTGAAATCTAAAATTGACGAATAGCTATTCGCACAACATTGGTTTGCCGCTAGCCTGATCCCTCAAGCAACATCACTCTTTAATTCGTCCGGCCATCGGCAAGCCTGCCACGTTGTATGTCACCCTACAGAGACACGCCATTTCAATATAATAACGTGTTTTAAACAACCTTATAAATAGAATACTGAATATGCCTGATTATTTAAGTAGTAGTAATTAGAAATTAAAACTTTCATGCTAAAACAGGCAGGTATCGAATTGTTACCTGAACCCCAAAAGAGAAATATTAATAAGAAATAACTGTAATGAATGAAAAATAAACTGTTCCTGCTATTTTTCTTTTTGCAATGCTTCTACAGCTTTGCACAAAACAAAATGTCATCCAAAATAAAGTGGCAGGTTGATTCATTGGTAAATGCAGAAATGAAAAGTCAACGCATACCGGGACTTTCTCTTGTAGTAGTACGTGATGGAAAAATTGATTACGTAAAAGGCTTTGGCTATTCTAATCTCGAACATAAAGTGTCTGTAAAATCCGAAACCATTTTCCAGGCGGGGTCTGTAGGCAAACAGTTCACGGCATTTGCTGTAATGCTCCTTGTGCAGGATGGCAAAATAAGCCTGGACGATAAGCTCACTAAATATTTTCCGGATGCACCTTCAGGATGGGATTCTATTACGGTTCGCAACCTGCTAAATCATACCAGCGGCTTTGGCGACTATACCAATAATTTTAATTACCGGGCTAACTATACCGAGGATAGTTTGTATCTGGAATATAAAAAAAGACCATTAATCTTTAAAGCCGGTGAAAAACAGCGATATAGTAATATGGGTTATGCCACCCTTGGTATAATTATCAGTAAAGCGGCGGGTAAATTTTATGGTGATTATTTAAAGGAACGGGTGTTTACACCATTGGGTATGACGACAGCTAGGATCATCACCGAAGAGGATATTGTACCCAACAGGGCGGCAGGTTATCGGTTGTTAAATGAGAGCATAAAAAACCAGGAGTGGGTATCACCTAGCATCAATACCACAGCAGATGGTTCAATGTATGTAACAGCATTCGATATGGCTAAATGGGAAGCAGGATTAAATGCGGGGAAGCTGCTAAAGAAAGAGTATTACGATATGATGTGGGCGCCTACCAAACTAAATGACGGTACAATTGAACAATATGGGTTTGGCTGGTCAATTGATTCTGTAAATGGCAAACGAATATTGGAACATAATGGCAGCTGGCAGGGATTTGAATGCACAATCAAACGCTATCCCGAAAAGAAAATAGCCGTGGTGGTATTTGCAAATCTTAAACGAGCCAGTACTTATAAAATTTCAAACAGAATATTACACATATATCAACCTGAGTTAAGCATTGCCAGTTTAAAAACAATAAAGGATACAGAGCCTGCTGTCACAAAAATGGTAAATGAGTTTATCAATAATGTGGCTGAAATGAAATTACGAGCAGATCAATTTACGACCGAATTAGCGGTGGAGATCATGGATAGCACAATGCAGGTGAGAGGTTCAGAAAATTTCAAATCAAAAGGTAAATTTTTAAAATCAGAGTTGCTTTCAAGGAAAGAACTTGGGAATGATATCAGGGAGTATCGTTACAGGATATTATTTAGTAAAGGGATGTTTGTTTTAATGATTCAATTCGACAAAGAAAATAAGATCGTTGATCTGCAAGTAAAGGAATAATAAAATTTTGAATGGCTTTAAGGCGTTAGACTAAAATCAATTTTTATGTTTTATGTAACACTCAAATGCTGACTACCCCTATTAAAAAAACAACTCTTCAGGGAATACTCCGCTACTGTGGGAACACCACATTATTGAAATCACTAAAACGAAGGGCGAACATACAACAGGGAGTTTGCTACAATGCGGGCAGGTGAATAAATTCTCAGCATCATGTCGCTATCAGCCCATATCCGGCCGACGGAATTCTATCAACTTTTGTTGTTATGTTCATCACCACTTTTTTTAATTGGCAGCGGCTCCGGGCTGGACATTATAGAATACCAGCACAGCAGCAAGCTCTGGCAGTTAGCTGCCATTTAAAACATCAGTATTTAAGACCCCTCTAAGGAAGTTATTGATTAGTTGTACCTTCCTATAACTCAAAAAAGCTCTTATGAAATCCATATGCGCTATATTTTCATTTATACCATCTGCATTTGTAATTATTGCTTTATTACATACTGAAAATTTACAATCACAAACAT
>DASWTL010000366.1:0-2857 GCA_036402155.1 Sphingobacteriaceae bacterium
TTGATGACCATTCGTATTTGCCTATTCTTAAGATTAAATCTCTTAAATATTTGGATCTTCCGAATGATAAGGATTTAGATAAAGATGTTCATCATTTCGAGAAGTTTTTGAATTAGGCTATGACTAACGTTGCATTGACAATTCGGTTGGGTGATCACGACACATAAAAAAATTGAGCAGACTTTGACCTAAGCACCCATCCTTTCAAAACCTTAAGATGAAAATTGAAGAAAGTCAAAATGACCTAATAACCAAAAAAGAGGGGTATGAGGCAATGCTTTATGCCATCAAAGCCTATTGGGAGAATAGTGGCTCGAGAGACTTAACGGATATTTTAAGCGGTGGCGAATATTGGCAAGGAACTAACCAGCCTGCTGATTCTGCATTTTGGGAGTATTGGACTGAAGCAATTGAAAAGGTAAGGAGGGAAGGGCCTATGTTCAAGGAATTGAGAATTGATTAGTGGAAACCAATTCAAAAAAAAGGATCTATAATAGAATTGAGGGAAATTGACCCTGACTTAGAGTTGGAAGAAGCAGCTTTGACGAGGCAGGCGACTTTCGCGTGAAAACAAAACACTGCAAGTAATATTGCATTGGTATATGGCGGGTGACGAATAAAATACTTAGCCTTTTGTACGCTATTAACCTTCAGTTTGGCGGACGGGTAAATCTAGTCAACGGAATAAATAAAGAGCATTTGTATCTTTAATCGGCTACAGCGCCGGCAAACAGAACACAGAGTATCGCCATATCGCCACTGCTGGGCCGTTGTGAGCAATGATTTAATAACCGCAATAAAAAACTGGTAATCTTAATAATTGCTAATTCAATCAAATGCCACTGCCTAGATTTCTCCTGTTATCATTGCTTTTGACAAATATTCATATTGGTTTCGGACAGGTTAACTTAAAAGCTGTTCCTCCTAAGAGAATATCTATCCAATCAGACTCTATTAATAGGGTATTATGGCTACAGCGAAATGTGTTAGCAATCAGAACTATTGACCCCGCCGATGAAGATTTCTCAGACTTAGCAGATTTAAAGAAAGTAATTGGTAATGCTCAAATTGTTATGATTGGGGAGCCTGACCATCACGTTGGTTCAATATACCTTGGAAAAACAAGGCTAATAAAATTCCTACACGAGACCATGGGTTTTGATATGCTTGCTTATGAATGTGGGATGTATGATGTAGCAAAAGCATGGCAGGAAATTAGAGCTGGCAAAGATGTACGTAACGTATTTAGAAATGCAATTTATTTTGGAGGCAGAGAAGAGTATAAGCCGCTCATTGAATACTTAGAACAATCCTCAAATACAATAATGCCCTTAGAATTGACTGGATTTGACAGCCAAATGAACAGTCGTTATTCAAGAGATTCATTGTTCATGGACTTGCGAAGTTTTTTTAAAAGCATTAATTATACTTCTCCTGCTTTAAATGATAATTCTTATTTCGCCAATGAACTTGTCAAAGCAAATGCGAACAATGGCTACAAAACACCGGATAAAACGACAATTGACACATTAACGATGCTAATAAAAACAATTGACTCTCTAGCTCTACGACCTTTTAATTTTAAAACTGATTTTTATTATCAGGTATTAAAGAGTATCAGGCGAGATGTTCAGCAGAAGCAAATGTTTAGTTCTTCACAGGTTTTATCAGGAGCAGACAGTGAAAGATTATATGTTTTGGCACTCAGTATGCGTGACGAACAGATGGCTGAAAACTTAATTTGGTACACAAAGCAGTTCCCTAATAAAAAAATAATTGTGATTGCACATAATGCGCATTTAATCATGGATTATCCAGGGGACAAAACAAAAGAACTGTGGAATTTTGAACCAAATGCCCGTCCTGCGCATAAGGTAATGTGGGACAACAACTATATGGGCTATATTCTGAAAGATTCATTGAAGGATAAGGTTTTTAATATTGCTATCACTGGCAACAAAGGTGAGATTGGTTGTATTAACCATTTGGACTCGACTAAGACATGGCGAGTCTCCATGGAACGTAATGTTAAAGCTGGCACGATTGAGAATCTTCTTGATGCTGCAGGTTTTCAATACGCATTTATCAATCTTAAAAACCCACCTAAAGGCGGTGAATGGCTGAAAGGTCGTTTTAGGTGCCGCTATTATGGCGGCCCCGGATCTGAAGCTGAATGGCATAAAGCCGCTGATGCAATATTTTATATCCGAAGATTTTCACCAACGAACATTAAAGACTAGAAATTATAATACGAGATGCATATGCCACCAACAAATGAATTTGTTCAATTGGGGCTGACGAACAGCGTCCTTCATTCTTAGACTCGCAGCTCAGCTATTTGTTTCAGCTTAACTTTTGCGATTTAGCTGTTGGAGACTTCATCTATTCGCCCCGTCAACGGCTTCCTGGCAAAGCCTCTGGAAAATAACTGCTCAATAGATTAATTTAAAACAAAAATTAGTATTATGAAAAAGTTACAATTCAAAGTAAACATCAACGCACCTGTGACCAGGATATATAATTTTATGCTTGGCACTAACAATAAATCAACATATGAGCAATGGACTTCTTTGTTTAACCCGACATCTACCTATGAAGGAAGTTGGGACAAGGGAAGTAAAATTCTATTTGTAGGAGTAGATGAAAAAGGAGAAAAGGGTGGTATGGTTTCCAGGATAGCTGAAAATATTCCCAACAAATTTGTTTCAGTTCAACATTATGGACTTGTAAAAGCTGATAAAGAAATTACTGAAGGACCAGAAGTGGAAAAATGGGCAAACGGATTTGAAAACTATACTTTCGAAGAAAACAATGGGACTACAACCGTAACTGTTGATTTAGACACCACAGAAGATTT
>DASWTL010000367.1:0-5131 GCA_036402155.1 Sphingobacteriaceae bacterium
TAAAGGTATTACTTATACAAGAGGGAAGTGGGTATACTTTTTAGGGGCGGATGACCGACTTTTAGCTGGCTTTGCACAGCTTGCAACGAAACTTGAAAATGAAAATACAATCTATTATGGAGATATGAGCTATAATGGGCAAGTTACAAGTCGGAAGAAATATACTGCATACAGACTCTCTAAAGAGACGATCTGTCACCAAGCAATTATTTATCCCGCAAAAGTTTTTAACTATTATAGTTATAATCTTAATTATCCACTTGTTGCTGATTGGGTTTTAAACCTTCAACTATGGGGCGACAAGCGATTTAAATTTAAATTTTTCCCATATGTAATTGCTGATTTTTCCATGGCAGGCGCATCCAGCACAAATAAGGATCTGAATTTTTTTCGTGATCGGCCTGGTTTGATAAAAAAGCACTTGGGGTTGACCATATATTTACGCTTTTTATTAAAACAGATAAAAGGTTCCGTTTACCATTTTATAAGGCTGACTTGACGGGCACTGTATGTACATAAAGAACAGAAATATATTTAGAATAAGCCGGTTCATCCTATTAAAACTTCCATGGTTATATAAATGCATCGGTAGAGCCCGAAAGCCTAAAAAAAGGATCTTAATAATAAAAATTGATGCAATAGGAGATTACATACTTTTTAGAAATTACATAGAAATACTTGCTAGGTCCAAAAAATTCAGGGAATATGAGATTGATCTTGTAGGAAACATATTGTGGAAAGAAATTGCACTCACATATGATAGTAAATTTATAACGAGAAGTTTTTTTATAAATCCTGATGATTTATACAATAATCCAAAGTTAACCTTAAAAATAGGCAATAAGCTTTATTCAAGACAATATGAAAAGGTTCTTCAACCTACTTATTCTCGCACGTTATTGGCTAACGGACTTGCGGGACTTGCAGCTGCAAGAGACACCATTGCCTTTGACAGTGACGATGAATTAAATCCAAAATATAAAAAGAAAACAGATAGGTTTTATAATAAAAGAATAGTTCTTCCTAAAACAATCTATCATGAATTTGAAAGAAACAGGTTTTTCTTTGAAGAAATTATAGGTGATAAAATTTTTATTAACAAACCCAGCCTGCCTATAAAAAAGACGATTAGCAAATCTATCCTTATCTTTCCCGGAAGCGGACTGAAGAAACGTAATTGGGAAAAAGAAAAATTTCTAGCCCTTATAAACAACATACTAAACCACACTTCATACGCTATAATACTTTGCGGGAGCAGGCAGGAGACAGAGATATCCGATTTTATTTTTGCTCATACTTCTTCTTCCAGAATCACAGACAGAACCGGTCAAACCTCTTTGAAAAATATGATTCAACTAATTGCCAATGCAGAACTCGTAGTTACAAATGAGACAAGTGCCGTACACATTGCTACAGCGTGTAATACTCCTTCAGTTTGCGTTCAGGGTGGTGGGCATTATGGCCGTTTTACTCCTTATCCGTCTAATACCGAAATAAAGCCAGTATGTGTATTTGAACTAATGCCGTGTTTTAATTGCAATTGGAGGTGTAGTATTAATCATGAAGAGAATCAACCCTTCCCATGTATCTCAAAAATAGAAACAAATACGGTTTTGAAAATAATTTTAAACATTTTAGACAAATATGAATAGAGTAGCTGTAGTCATTCCTATATATAAAGAATCTTTGACTTACTACGAAAAAATTGCTGTAGAGCAGTGTTTTAAAGTCCTGAGCGGATACCCGATCATATTGATAAAACCTCAATCGATCAATATCGCAAATGCAAATATGTTTTCTAATGTAATTTCATTTGAAGATAGCTTCTTTTCAGATATTCATGGTTATAATATGTTAATGCTTCATCCTGACTTTTATAAGGCTTTTTTAAATTATGAATTCATTTTAATTTATCAGCTTGATGCATTTGTTTTTAAAAACGATCTGGAGTTTTGGTGCAATCAAAAAATAGATTACGTTGGTGCTCCATGGTTAAGGCCTAGTGAGTATCCAGATATTATAAAGGCGACAAAGTCAAGATTATTAAACTATTTTCATATTCGGTATAATATTAAGCAACCAAAAAGTGATATTCCTACAGAAATACAATTTGAAAATAAGGTAGGAAATGGTGGCCTTTCACTTCGCAGAGTTAAAAGGTTATATGAACTTTGTCTTCAATATGCACCATTAATTGACGCATACAATAAGAGGAAGGAACACTATTTCAATGAGGATACGTTTTGGAGTATCGAAGTTAATAGAAAGTATCAGCAATTACTTATTCCATCATATAAAATAGCAGTGAAATTTGCATTTGAGAACTGCCCTGAGCGGGCACTTAATTTAAATTGTGGAGAATTACCTTTCGGATGCCATGCCTGGGAAAGACATTTAGAGTTCTGGAGGCCAATATTTAAAAAACACGGATATAACATATAATCAATATTAATGTCGCAATACGATTATCTTATTGTTGGATCTGGATTATTCGGAGCTGTATTTGCTTACAAAGCTACCCAGGCAGGAAAAAAGTGTCTTGTACTTGATAAACGCGACCATGTAGGCGGTAACGTCCACTGCAAAAAAATAGAAGATATTAATGTTCATTGGTATGGCGCACATATATTTCACACCAACGATAAAGCTATTTGGGATTTTGTAAATCAGTTTGCAGAATTTAATCGCTATACTAATTCTCCGTTTGCCAGTTATAAAGGCACATTATATAATCTGCCTTTTAATATGAACACATTCTACCAGCTGTGGGGTACTAAAAATCCAACGGAGGCCCAAGCAAAAATCTCAGAACAAATTAAAAGGTTAAATATCGTTGATCCCAAAAATCTGGAAGAACAGGCTTTAGCATTGGTAGGTCCAGATATTTATGAAAAGTTGATTAAACATTACACTGAAAAACAATGGGGCAGAAAAGCTGTAGATCTACCTGCATTTATCATTAAACGATTACCAATTCGTTTCACTTACGACAATAATTATTTTAATGACACTTACCAGGGAATACCCGTCGGGGGATACAATGAAATTATTAAGGGTTTACTCAAGGGAGTTGATGTTCGCCTAAATACTGACTTTAATACCCATCGGGCAGAATTATCCACATTGGCGCAAAAAATTGTTTACACAGGTAAAATAGATGAGTTTTACGAGTATAGATTTGGTGAACTGGAATACAGAAGTTTAAGATTTGATGTAGAGATCCTTGACATGCAAAATTATCAGGGAAATGCTGTTATTAACTTTACCGACGCTGAAACACCTTATACCAGAGTTTATGAGCACAAACACTTTGAGTTCGGAAAACAACCTAAAACTGTAATTACCCGTGAATATCCGGTTAACTACCAAAGAGGATTAGAGCCTTACTATCCGGTGAATGACGCTGAAAATATGAAGCGGCTTCAGTTATATCAGCAATTGGCAAGCACGCATGAGAATGTCATTTTTGGTGGCAGGCTTGGCGAATATCGATATTACGACATGCACCAGATTATAGCCTCCGCACTAAAAAAAGCACAAAACGAATTAAATAATGCTTGAGATATACAATAATACGAAAGTTTATATCTTTTGTCCTCCCAACTTTGCTACTGGGGGAACAGAGCTTCTTCATCAGCTTTCCTATAAATTAAATAAGGTAGGCATTACTACATTCATGTATTATGTTAATGCTCCTAATTCTACCCCTCAGATACATCCTCAATTTATAAAATATAATCCTATAATAACGGATGAGATTGTCGATGAACCGCAAAACATCTTGATAACTCCAGAAATTTATATCGATTTCCGACTGGACAAATTTAAAAAAATAAGGAAGGTCATATGGTGGTTAAGTGTTGATTTCTACCTTGATCCGCTACTTAGTAAATTAGAAAGAAAGCAAAAAAAGCCCTTTTTTCATTTGAAAAAACTCATAGGTCGTTACAAATTTGCCGATATGAATTTTCTTAAAAAGAGAAAGTTTTATCATCTTGTTCAGAGCCAATATGCTAAAAGCTTTCTCCAGCAACAAGGAATCCACTCTTTAAAGTATTTATCTGATTATTTGAACTCAACATTTTTCAATCAAATTTCAGACCCTTTCAAAAAAGAAGATATCATCGCTTATAATCCCAAAAAAGGCTTTGAGTTTACATCCAGGCTTATTTCAGCCGCCCCAAATTTCAACTGGCTGGCTTTAGAGAATATGTCTCCGGAAGAAGTTAAAAACAGCTTGTCGAAGAGTAAGGTTTATATAGATTTTGGAAATCATCCTGGAAAAGACCGTTTTCCTAGGGAAGCAGCAATGATGGGTTGTTGTATAATCACAGGAAGGAGAGGCGCAGCAAAAAACGAAGAGGATATTCCGTTGCTTGAAGAATTTAAATTTGATGAGGCAACTTCAGATATTCACGATATTATAACAAAAATAGAGCAGTGCATCGTTGATTATGAACATCAATGTATACAGTTCGAGGATTATCGTAATAAAATAAAGCAAGAAGAAGAAAATTTTGATAAAGATCTCACAAGGATCTTTATCAAAACAGTTTCCTGATCTCCCTTTAAGGAAGTTCCTCTATTTACTCAAATACATCGACTTATCCTTATACAACTTCAGGAAATATGGATCTTCCAGATCTTTAATAAACCGGATCGCTTCACCGGTAGATTTCATCTCAGGCCCCAGCTGTTTATCAACTTCGGGGAATTTATCAAATGAGAACACAGGTTCTTTGATTGCGTAGCCAACTAGTTTACGTTCAATTTTAAAGTCTTTCAGCTTGTTTGCCCCTAACATTACTTTAGCTGCAATATTTATATAAGGCACGTCATAAGCTTTTGCAATAAAAGGAACTGTACGTGATGCACGCGGGTTGGCTTCAATTACATATACCTTATCATCTTTTATCGCAAACTGAATATTAAGAAGGCCTCTTACATCCAGGGCCTTTGCAAGCTTAACGGTATATTCTTCCATACGTGCTATGGCATGCTCTGAAAGATCAAACGGAGGTAATACCGCACTGGAATCTCCGGAATGGATACCCGCCGGCTCAATATGCTCCATCAAACCAATAATGTGAACATCTTCACCATCGCATATCGAATCTGACTCAGATTCTTC
>DASWTL010000368.1:0-7206 GCA_036402155.1 Sphingobacteriaceae bacterium
AACCGGGCTTTTGACGGTACACCCGACCCGTTTAAAGCATTGGAAGATATTATTGAATGCGGTTGTGAACGAGTGTTAACATCCGGGCAAAAGAGTGCCGCTCCGGATGCCGGGGATATTTTGAACCAACTGGTGCAACAAGCTAATAACCGTATTGTTATTATGCCTGGTGCTGGGATAAAATCCTCCAACCTGAAAAAATTAATTGAAGAGTGTAACGCCATGCAATACCATGCTTCGGCGCGGTTAATTGCTGAAAATCCTGTTACCTATGTTAACAAACAGGTTTCTGATTATGGCAATGTTTATATTTCAGATGAAGAGGAGGTCAGGGCGATGGTGGCTATTTTAGAATCATAGTTAAACAGGTTCGCTTAGTTTTCTTCCGATATTAAGATCAGATAGGTGTAAATTATAATATAAGTTCAGAAACCTTAATGATTAATAGAGGTTGTTAAAGAAAAGCTCACCTACTTAAATGGGCTCTCCCTCTTAAATTACATTACTCTTTGAAATACAATCAGCCGGATAAGCCATATTCTATGCTTAAATTGGCTGTAACTTTAGTATAAATATGAATATTGAAACCAGAAAACTTACCCTTGAAGATTATGATGACCTGAAAGAATCCATGGAACAGGCCTATGATACACTAGGTGGGCAGATATGGAGTAAACAAACGATAGCAAAACTGCTGAAGTTGTTTCCGGAGGGCCAGTTGTGTATTGCGGTTGATGACAAAGTGGTAGCCTGTTCATTGTCTATCATAGTTGATTATGATCAGTATGGTGATAAGCATACCTACCAGATGATAACGGGAGGATATACTTTTTCAACCCATGACCCGAATGGGGATACATTATATGGTATTGAGATCTTCGTTTCGCCTGAATACAGAGGACTGCGTCTGGGCAGGAGATTATATGAAGCACGAAAAGAGCTTTGTGAAAGTCTGAATCTTAAAAGTATTATTGCCGGGGGACGTATTCCGGGTTACCATGCCCATGCTGACGAGTTAACTCCAAGGCAATATATTGATAAGGTTAAGGCAAAAGAATTGTATGATCCGACGCTGACCTTTCAGATTTCCAATGATTTTCATGTAAGAAAAGTATTAAAGAATTACCTCCCTGGCGACCATGAATCCAAAGACTTTGCAACACTGATTGAGTGGAATAATATTTATTACCAGGGCATTGATGCTTCGGCGCGGTCTGCAAAGACTATCCGGATCGGGTTGGTGCAATGGCAGATGCGTCTGTTTCCGGATATGGACACCTTTTATGAACAGGTAGAGTTTTTTGTTGATGCAGTGAGCGGCTATAAGTCTGATTTTATTATGTTTCCGGAGTTTTTTAATACCCCGCTATTGCAGCCTTACAATCATTTACCTGAAATGGAGGCCATGCGTAAACTCGCTGATCTGACAGAGCAGATTGTTAAGAAAATACAGGAATATGCAGTGTCTTACAATGTCAATGTGATTTCAGGAAGTATGCCGATACTGGAGAATAATAAGTTATACAATGCTACCTATTTATGTCACAGAACCGGCAAAACAGATGAATACCGAAAGATTCATATTACCCCTAACGAACAAAAATATTATGGAATGGTGGGCGGTGATAAGATCCAGGTATTCGATACCGATTGTGGGAAGATAGGCATTCTGATTTGCTATGATGTTGAATTTCCTGAATTAAGCAGGATATATGCTGACCAGGGAATGCAGATTTTATTTGTTCCATTTTTAACGGATACTCAAAATGGATATACCCGGGTACGCCATTGCGCACAGGCAAGAGCAATAGAAAATGAATGTTATGTTGCGATTGCGGGCTGTGTAGGAAACTTACCGAAGGTAAATAATATGGATATCCAATTTGCCCAGTCTGCCGTTTTTACCCCCTCAGATTTTGCTTTCCCGACAAATGCGGTTAAAGCAGAAACAACTCCAAATACTGAAATGATGCTTGTTGTAGATGTTGATCTTCATCTGCTGGATGAATTGCATCATTTCGGAACAGTTAAGATCTTAAAAGATCGAAGGAAAGATCTGTATGAAGTGAGATTGCTTAAGCCAGACTCTGCGGGCAATACCTCAACTGCTTTTTAATTGAAATCTGTAGTTGCAGATCAGAATTTATTGATTTTGATACTGGTTTTGCTGATTTTCAACCTGTTCGGTGTGATTAACTATGGATTTGATAACATCATCAAGTTCATCCGCTGAGGTTAAGATATGTCCTAATAATTCAACCCGGCAGTTATCATCATTCGGATAGTTTTTCAATATATCTACCAACCCCATAATACGGGCAAGGGGTGCTCTAACAATATGAGATTGGATCCATGAAATCTCTTTTAATCTCATATTCTGCTCTTCAATGGCCTGGATATAATTTACCCGTTCGGTTATATCCTGGATAGAACCTATCATACGCACTGGCTGACCAGTATCATTGTAAACTAAAAAACTTCTGTCCATAACGAACTTATACGTACCATCCATACAGCGGAAGCGGTATTCCCCTTTCCATATTGACTTTTTGTTTTGAATGTGTAACTGGACATTTGATGCAATTCGTTCAGCGTCATCCGGATGAACCTGGTTATACCACCAGTCAAAAGTGGTATGATCAGTAAGGTTATGGCCAAAGATTTCCAACATTCCCTGATTCCATAAGATCTTATTTGTGGAAAAATCCCAATCATAAATCGTGTCGCTTGTAGCCTTGGAAACTGTATTAAACCGTTCAATATTTTCTTTCAGTTTATTTTCATTTTCAATCCGGAGAGTTACATCTTTAGAATTAGCAACTATTCCGGCTACAGAAGGATCATCAGTCATATCCGTTATCACGGTTTCAATCCAACGGTAATCGTTATCGTCAACCTTGAACCGGAAAGGAGGAATTTCAATCCTTTTCTGTTCTGCCAGTAAAGCGAATTGCGAAATAATACGGTCTTTATCATCTTCAAAGATGAAATCAAATGCATTTTTGCCAATAAACAGCTCAGGCCTTATGCCAAGTATTGATTCAGTGGTAGGGCTTACATATATATAATTTCCATCCCGGTCGAGTATACTTATTAAGTCGGTCCCTTCCTGAACCAGGGCTTTAAAGCGCTGTTCGCTTTTCATTAATGCCTGCTCAGCTTTAATCTTCTCTGTTATATCCACAACTAAAACCATTCGTGCATTTCTGCCTTCAAAAAAGATTGAATTACCTTCAACATTGACATAGATCAGTTCGCCATTTTTTTTCAAATGCCTGACAACTGTTGGGTTAAAAGATCCCGTTTTTTTGCTTGAGTCTAAAGTTGCTTGTAATATCCCAATATCTTCAAGCGGCCTGATATCCTTTATTGTCATCTGAAGAAACTCTTCCCGGCTATAACCATAGTGCTTTATAGCTGCTTCATTTACATCAAGGAACTGCAATGAATCAACATCAAAAACCCATTGTGGCAGAGGGCTGAAATTAAATAACCGGCGGTATTTTTCTTCAGATTCGTTTAGTTTGATATTGATACGTTTCCGCTCTATACTATAAATTATACTCTTGTGCAGTTGGGATGATAGCAACTCGTCTTTAAGCAGATAGTCTGAAACACCATAAGAAAGTGTTTTTACACCGAAGTCTTTATCTGAATAGCCAGTTAATACAATGACCGGTGTTGAAGCTGCAAGCCTGACAATTTCAGTAACAAGAAATTCACCGCTTGCATCAGGCAAAGAAAGATCCAAAAGGATCACATTAAATAATAGGTTCCGGGTTAAATAATCTTTAGCCTGGCTAAATGTCAGGGCACGGGATAATTTAGGATTAACAAATTCCTCATTAAGGTAATCCTCGATCAGCAAGGAGTCCCCGGGATTATCTTCAACTATTAAAATATGCAGTTTCTGATCTGATACGAGCATATCACTTATTTTTGTTTAGGGAGTTGAACAATGGAGATCCAGAAATCCTCGATGGATGATATTACTTTCATAAAATCTTCAGTGTCAACCGGTTTTGTTATATAGCAATTTACGTAATTTTGATAAGATTTCATGATGTCGCTCTCTGAAGAAGAGGTTGTGAGCATGATCACAGGAATATGTTTTAACTCTTCACTTGATTTGATGACCTTTAAAACTTCATGACCGTTCATTTTAGGGAGATTTACATCCAGGAGAACAAGATCTGGTGTGATTGCGGTAGTATAAGGGTCATTCTTTTTTAAAAATTGGATAGCTTGCCAGCCATCTCTGACAACTGCAATGGTATTGCTTATCTTCCCTTCATATAATGCGTCTGTTGTTAATAGAACATCACCTTCATTATCTTCTACTAATAATATGGATATCGGCTTCATTAAATAACTGTTTTTCTGATAATCTGATTTTAACGAGGAGCGATATATTAAAGTTAACTAATTTCAATAACTTGTGTATACTAGTTATTGAATTTTAAATCCAGTTTTCAGCTATTTACATGTGAGCGTTGGCTTTTGCTAATAGTAAAGTAGAAAGTTGTATTTTTTCCGGGCACGGATTGTACCCAAATTTTTCCGCCATGATTTTCTATAATCTTCTTACAAATAGCAAGTCCTATTCCTGTTCCGGAATATTCATTATTGTTATGTAATCTTTGAAAAGCGGTAAATATTTTACCAAAAAACTGCGGATCTATTCCTATTCCATTGTCGGTCACAGAGAATTGCCAGCTGTTGGCCGTTTCCGCTCCTTCGATGGTAATTACCGGCTTAACTCCGTTGGCTTGATATTTTAGGGAGTTACCTATCAGATTTTGTAATACTTGCTGTAACGGGGTTCTTGCAGCATATACTTGAGGCAAATTTTGCCATATCACTTTTGCCTCTTTCTCAAGAATGGTTGTCCGGCTAAACAGAACTACTTCACTTACAAGCTCATTCATATCCACCAGTTCAATATCATGATTATTTCTGCCTACCCTTGAATATTCGAGCAGATCTAAAATAATTTTCCGCATGCGTATTGCTCCGTCTACAGCGAAGTGAATATACAGCCGAGCCTTATCATCCAGCTGGTCCTTATATTTTTTTTCAAGCTGGGTCAGGAAACTTGTAACCATTCGCAGCGGTTCCTGCAAATCATGCGATGCGATATACGCGAATTGCTCGAGTTCTTCATTTGAAGCGGTTAGTTCTTTGGCACGCTTTTGAAGCTGATACTCAGCTTCTTTAAGTGCAGTAGCATCTCTTGCAACACAATACATCACCTTTTCCTTTTTATCCCACTTTGCCGACCAGGTGAGGGGGATTATTTTACCATCTTTCCGGATAAAGCGGTTTTCAAAATTTGTTATCTTAATACCATTCTTTACATCTTGTTCTGCCCTGATGGAAATTTCTTTATCATCTTCATATAGCAGGTTTGCTGCATTTGTCCCAACAAGCTCTTCGGGTTTATAACCCCAAACCAGTTTTGATGCGTCACTAACTTTTACAAAAGTTCCCACTTCGTCAATTGTACAGATCACGTCTACCGAATGATCCATTATATTCTGTAGCTCTTCACGATTTTGTTCAAGCTGCTGATTAAATAAGGTGATGTCTGTGTTTTGTTTTTCAATTTGTACAACCATTTGGTTGAAGGCATCTGTAAGTAAACCTACTTCATCACCACCCATCTTTACAGCCCTTACGGAATAATCACCTCGGTCTGAAATAGCTCTTGCTGTTTCGGCTAGTGCAAGAATTGGGTCTGAAATTCGTTTTTGAAGTCTCTTTGACAGGTTATAGGCAAGAAAAAAAGTAACGCTTATTACAATAATTACAATTAGCCCATACAGCGTGAGACGTTCGTTCATCGCTTTCATATCCGATTTGAGATAGAGTGTGCCATGATGTTTACCGTTTTGAACAACAGGTTGAAAAACGACGAGATGCGCCTCTTTGAAATAATATCCCTGCTTTTCCGGCTTTGGATAGGAATTATCAGAAAGATTTAAAGGGTATTTTGAAAATAATTGACCATCATTGTCATAAAGGCCTGCAGCTACAACATTTGGCCTGGCTTTAAGAGCGTCAAGTATTTCCTGAGCGCTTTCCTGGTCCTTAAATGCTAATGAAGCAGTACTGTTAGCTGCAATAATTTCTGCAAGTGATGATAACTGGTTAACTAATGACTGGCGAAATGTAAAATACTCATAAGCAAAAAATGCAAGATAAGTTAAAAGCGAAACAGCCCCACAGGTCAATAAGATTGCCGACATCAATTTCTTACGGATGGGGGTGTCTTTATTTAACATCAGTTTTTATTTGGTTGATGAAACTATCTCCGCCAGTCTGAGTAGTTTGGAGCTGATAGTCAGCTCCGAAGCCTGTGCATTCTCCTGGTTTATCCGCATCCTTATCTTATTATTTACAGTAACAAATTGGATAATCCCTCCTGATTGTGCAAACTTTGGCGCATCACTTACTGTAAGAATTCTTCTTCCTTTTAAGGCAGCTAATACATCTTCTAATTGATCAGGTTGGTACAGATTAATATACAGAATATGGCAGTTTTTAATATCCTGCAGTTTATTATAACGGTGAATAATTAAGGGGTGGCCATTTATAGATTCACCAAGAATTGTTTCATCCAAATAGGATTTAAAAGGGTCTTTTCCCAGTACGCCAATAATAAGCGGAGCTTTTGCCGCCGGAAAAGTCTGGTCTGGCCATTCTACGAACTGAGCGAAATTAAAT
The DNA here is from genome assembly GCA_036402155.1 of Sphingobacteriaceae bacterium. GTDB lineage: Bacteria > Bacteroidota > Bacteroidia > Sphingobacteriales > Sphingobacteriaceae > DASWTL01. The sequence continues at coordinate 6,727 of DASWTL010000368.1, forward strand.
AAGAAAACGGCCTTTACCTGCGCCGCATTGGGAGATTCTTTTTGAACAGGAGATATCATCCCGATCTCCGTTGCTGAAAGTAAAACAAGAAATAAACCTGGAAGGAATTTCTGATTATAAATAGTCCGGCGTATTATTCTTAATAACGCCATATCACCTTTCCATAAATACTACGTGGGATGTAATTTCCGATTTCCACGTGTTGTTTTTTAAGTAGATTTTGACCGACAAGAGAGATTTCCAGTTGTTTAAAATTCCAGGCAAGTCTTGTATCCAGATTAAAATAAGATTCAACTTCAGTTCTGAACTGAGTAGATGGCAGGTCGTCAACATACCGCCAGGTAATATCCAGATTAAAATTCTTTGACAGATCCATTATTGACTGAAATACAAACTGATGTTCAGCATCTACGCCCAAATTTGTCAAAGCAGAAGCGGGGGTAATGTTACCGGGTTTGTTCTTAAGTTTTTTACTAAAGT
>DASWTL010000369.1:0-10558 GCA_036402155.1 Sphingobacteriaceae bacterium
GTGGTGGCATTGTCGTTAATTTTGCCTACCACTTTAGCAAAGGTGGTCTTATTAGTCATCGGGTTGGTGATTTTGATAATGGTACCAACCGGCGCAGTGCGATGCAATGCCAGCATACGACTGTTATCAAGTCCGTCATCAATCATGGCTGCAGCTACCCCGCGTTCAGTAATTTCACGTAGTCCATATCGTATGGCTGGAAGTTTTAACCGGTCACTGGCGTTTCCTGAAGAATCCAGTATTGCTGTATCAGAACTCCTGGTAGTAACCCTGGGAGATACAGCCGGTTGAACCGGGGGCTCCTCTGGTGATGAAGGTCCGTATGGGATTTTAATGATCCTGCCCACAACCAAAGCATCAGATTTTAATTTATTGAGCTTTTTGATCTCATCAACAGTTGTATTAAATCGTTTTGAGATAGAATACAGGGTTTCTTTTGGACCTACTTTATACTCTATAATATTTTGTTGCTGTTTTGAGGGGAGTATCTGCGATATTAAATTTGATATTTTGTTGCCCTTTTTCGGCTCAATAAAATCCGCTGTTGTAAGCACTTTCACCAGTTCGCCCGGATGCAGTGGTTTATTATTGTTAAAATCTATAACGGATCTGGGAGTTGTATGATACCTCCGGCTTATCGAGTAATAACTATCCTTAGGCTCAACTTTATGAACAATGACTTTTTTGCCATTTAAATTTTCAACACCCACTGAATCGCGGAGAGCGCCGGCAAATAACGATGTTGAAAGACATATATTAACTATTGTAAAGATTGTACGAATCCCCATGAAACTTCATTTTTTAAAGCTGCAATTATACTAAATATGAAATAACCTTATTATTCCCCTTAATGCAAAACAAGTGTGTTTTCACCAAAAAGAACGCTTCAGGGAGTAGTTTTTGTATAGCGGATGTTAAAATTTCATTGATTAATTCTGTATCATCCTGATACACAACTAATCTTAACTGGATTCCATCAGGCAATTTTTCATGAAAAGAAAGGAATTTCTTTCCTCTCTGCTGAACAAATAAAACATCGCCGATAATCTCACCATGCTTTACCCACCCCGGAATGATATCCACTTTACATGGTTCAGGCAAAAGAATTGAAGAAATTTCTTCTGTTCGTTCTGATTCGTTGATCTCATTCCCTGTTTCAATATCCAGCAGGTATGATCTTCTTGGATGAAGATCGGGATTAAATACTTCCAGACCTTCCTGCCACACATTCTGGAATGAAATATTATGCTTTTCCCAATTAATATTCCCTGTTTTACAATTTATTGCAATTATGCCTTTGCTTAACGGGTTTTTCTCATCCGGAAATACTTTAATAATTAAAGAATTTCCTGTTAAATGAGCCATGCTTACATTCCAACGTTCCTCAAGTGTAATGTTTTTTAGAACTACCAGGTCATTTTTAAAATCAAAAACAGAGAAATATGCCTGCTTGTTATCAGCGTTACGGCTTTCTACAGCCAGTAAATGGTTTTTTTCGTCAATCAGTATTTTCCAGATGATGCCTGGTACCTTTTTATAAAGCGTAGGTTTTAATGTATCTTTAGTTCCATCCATTGGAGGTAAAATTAACTAAATATGAGAGTGCAACCTAAATGCCTGCTTTTTCTTTTCCTGATTGCCGGGTTATTCCGTACTGAAGCCTATGCTCAGGATAAAAAAACTATCTACAGTTTTAATATACAGGAAGAGATTGGACCTTCTGCATGGCGAACAACTAAAAAAGCGTTAACCAATGCCAAAGCTATTAAAGCGGATGTGATCCTTTTAAAGATGAATACTTTCGGGGGGATGGTTGATTACGCCGATTCTATACGTACAGCACTGCTCTCTTCAAAAATTCAAACTATTGTTTTCATAGATAATAATGCAGCCTCGGCCGGGGCGCTGATAGCAATTGCATGTGATAAGATATATATGCATAAAGGGGCAAGCATTGGTGCCGCCAGTGTGGTAAATCCCAAGGGCGAGATTATGCCTGAAAAGTATCAATCATACATGCGTGGGCTAATGAGATCTACTGCCGAAGCCAAGGGCCGGGATCCGCGAATAGCAGAGGCTTTTGTTGACCCGGATGTTGTTATTAAGGGTGTAATTGAAAAGGGAAAGGTTTTAACACTTACTACTGCCGAGGCAATAAAAATCGGCTATTGTCAGGGTATGGCAGAAGATATCAATGATGTGTTAAAAGCCGAAGGGTATTCAGATTATTCAATTACCACCCATCAGGTTACTTTGACCGATAAGATCATCTCCATTTTAATAAGTCCGGCAATAAGCGGCGTTCTGATACTACTGATTATTGGAGGAATATATTTTGAAATGCAGAGTCCGGGAATTGGATTTGCTTTGCTGGTATCCATCATTGCAGCTTTATTGTTTTTTGCGCCCTTGTACCTGGAAGGGTTAGCAGATAATTGGGAAATTGCCTTATTTATTGTGGGTGTCATCCTGGTTGCGCTTGAGATATTTGTAATTCCCGGATTTGGTGTCGCGGGGATTCTGGGAATAATATTTATTATTTCTGCTTTAACATTAAGCCTGGTTATGAATAATTTCTTCGATTTTACTATAACTGCTTCTGAAAGACTGTCGGGGGCATTTCTGCTGGTAATGGGAGCTATGATAGCATCCATAGTTCTAAGTGTGATTTTTGGAAGAGCGGTATTAAAAACCAGCGTTTTCCAGCGCCTGGTCCTTCAGGATGAACAACGTTCTCAGATGGGATATTCAATCTCCAGGTCTAAACCGGAACTGCAGGATAAAGATGGGATAGCATATACAGATTTACGTCCTTCGGGGAAGGTTGAAATAGAAGGAAAGTTTTATGATGCCGTTGCATTAGATGGCTATATAAGCAAGGGGAGTAAGGTGTATATCGAAAAGCAGGAAAATTATAACCTTTTCGTTCGCAAACGGGTTTAAAAGAAACAAACGAGCTGGTCAGCAGGTTGTATTACAAAAAAAGTAATTATGAACGCTAACGAAATAGGATTAGAAGAAAAACAAGTTAAACCCATTGTTGACCAGTTAAATGATTTACTGGCTAATTATCATATTCATTATCAGAAACTGAGGGGATGTCATTGGAATGTTAAGGGTTCTCATTTCTTTTCGCTCCACACCAAGTTCGAAGAGCTTTATGATAATGCCGTATTATCGATAGATGAGCTTGCAGAACGAATATTAACATTAGGAAAACCTCCTCACAGCACATTTTCTGATTATATCAAGCATTCCAGGATTAAAGAAACAAATACGATTAAGCTTAGTGATACCGCTATGGTAGAAGCCATAATGGATGATTTTACTACGCTCATAGAAATAGAAAGAGAGATCATGGACACTACTTCAGAAGCCGGTGATGATGGTACAAACGACATGATAAACAAGTTTATCCAGTTCCAGGAAAAGAATAATTGGATGTTCAGGGCTTTTTTAGGAAAGAACTAGAACCCAAAGAAAAAGCCCGTTATATTATTAATTTGTAACGGGCTTTTTTAAAGGCCTTCGACTTCGCTCAGGCTGACTGTCTTCGACTCCGCTCAGGCTGACTACCTTCGACTTCGCTCAGGCTGACTGTCTTCGACTCCGCTCAGGCTGACTGTCTTCGACTCCGCTCAGGCTGACTTGACTTCGCTGATGATTATTAAAATCTTGTTCCGATTGTAAGGAACACGTTACTTCGGGTGTTTTCTATAGCTGCCACCGGGCCTGAGCCGTTTGGATATGGGTTTAATTCCATATCATAGCTAATATTCTGATAACCAAGGTCAAAATACATTTTATCCATGCGATAGCCTATCCCTCCGCTGTATGTACTCATACTATATTCAGCGTTTTTGTATGGATTACCCTGCATGGCGTATCCCGCTCTTAACATGAGCCTGTCTAGTTTATATTCAGCGCCGAGCCGGTAATTTACTGCGCTTTTGTACCTGTTGATTACATCCTTATTGTTGGAAACAATAGTATTTGCATCAGCATTGTTTGTTGCAGAAAAATTGATTTTGGAATAATCTACATAATCTATATCTGCTGCAATAAATCCCTGGTCACCCAAAAAGAAGCTTGCTCCTCCGCTTAGTTTTGACGGCGTACGCAGTTTGTAAGTAAAGTCATATGTAGAGAGTGTATTTCCTATTGGGGGGGTCGGTAAATTGGGGCTATAGTTGGTGTTCAGTACCTCTGAATAGGTATCTGTTATAGAATAGTAGGTTGCCGTTTCAAACGATATGCCCAACCTCACTACTTCAACAGGCCTGAAGATCATGCCTAACTTGCCATTAATACCACTGCCTTTTGTTGTTTGATCCTGGCTGTAAACCAAATTATAATCATATGCGCTAAAAGTATTGTTAAACTGTATATCTGCAATTCCTTCTTCATTATATTCAACACCTGAGGAATAATTTAAACTGGTAAAGTTTAAGCTTGCGCCAAAATAAAATTTATTACTTTGGTTAACTCCGAAGACAAGATTTACCTCAGACTGCGAACCTTTACGGTTTTCTGATCTGGACTGATCATTGTTGAACCTGGTCACAGGTATGTAATCGTTATTCTCATAATCTATCAGGTAATCTTCATAAGCCATACTTTCAAGTGAGCCTTCAGCAAGCGTATTCGGGTCGCCAAATTTGTTAGCCAATTCAGCAAAACTGTCGGCTATTGAACTGCTTGGATTAATCCCATTGAAAAAGAAAGAATTAGTAAAATTATTGGTTCGGTTATATCCGATCCCAAAATTACTGCTTAAGAAACCGCTGTTTAAATCGGATCCTGGTTTTTTATATGCCGGACGATGCCACACGATTCCTGCATGGGCAAGATTAAGATTATCTTTAGAGGAAACGCTGTTACTATTCAGGTATAATGCATCTGCATTTGAACTGCTAAGTCCTGGAGTAATACTCATTTCAGTTCGCGTAAACAGTCCGATACCGGCTGGATTCGCCCCTAATGAGCTTAAATCGCCCCCAACACCAATTTGCGTGCCTGCTAATGCTTTGAATCGGGCAGTGCTGCCATACGTAGTTTGTGAAAACCGGAGTGCATCACCGGCATACTGGGCATGTAACTGTCCTGTAGCAGTCACTATGACTGCTACTGACAATAATATCTTAAATCTCATTAATCTCTTTCGTTAATTTCCTCTTGAAGGTCTGCCTGAAGATGATGAACCGCTGCTGCTTCCGCTATCACCACGACCGGATGAAGAAGATCCGGAATCGTAAGAAGGTGAAGGTGTGCTGGGCTCTATTCTGGTAGGGCGTGTATATGTGCGCGAATCATCGGAGGTACGCTGCGGTACTGAACTGGTACGTGCAGGTCTTTCAGTTTCAGTACGTGAAGGCCTGGTTGAAGAAGTTCTTGAACCAGTTGTTGATGACGGGGTAACTCTGTTGCCGTCATTATAACGTTCGGTACGGCTTCTGGTATCTGTAATAACTCCGGAATTATCTCTAATAGCACCGCTGCCTCCTGGTGATGTTGGTCTGCGTGTGCCATTTGATATGTTATCAAAATCCCTCACCGGACGTGGACGATAGTTAGGAGATGACTGCGCATCACGACCCATACCGCCATAATAATAACCATTGTTACCATAGTAGCCACCATAATAAGGGTAGGTGTTGTAATAAGAATGCATGCCCCAATAATTATGACGGTATGGATACCCATAATATCCCCAATAATTATTATTCCAGTAAGGATTGTAGCCGTAATAACCTCCGCCTATATAAACATTAACCCTGACACCCGGGCTATACCGGTTGTACCCATACGGACTGTAGGAGTAAAAAGGATCATAGTAACTATCATAATAGTTTCTCCATGGGCTATATCTGTAAAAACGGTTAATTCTTACAGAATAATCATCATAATATCCTGAGTATGAATCTTCATCAGCGTATACATCACGCTCTGTAACATGGGTTTTTTCCTGATATACCACAGGTACAGCTTCTTTTGCCTGTGCTACAGAATAGTAAACATCATCATTTACATCATTTTGGATAAGCTTGCTTGTTGAGCATGATCCTAGCACTACCAGTGAGGCTATGCCTAATATGGGGAGTAATCTATTTATCATGGTATTGTGTTTTTAGGTTATTGCCTTATTTATAAGACGAAGATGTTATTAAAATGGTTGCATCTTAATTTATAATTCGTCGGGTACTTTTATAACTTTGCACACTATTAAATAGTGTGTTAAATATACTAATTTTTTAGACAATTACTATGAGCAAAGGTTTAACAAGTAGAAATGAGGATTATTCACAGTGGTATAACGAACTTGTTACCAGGGCTGATCTCGCAGAACATTCTGCCGTACGCGGTTGCATGGTTATAAAACCTTATGGGTACTCTATATGGGAAAAAATGCAGGGCGCTCTTGATAAAATGTTCAAGGATACTGGTCATTCAAACGCTTATTTCCCGTTATTTATACCCAAATCATTCTTCACTAAAGAGGCCTCGCACGTTGAAGGTTTTGCAAAGGAATGTGCTGTTGTAACTCATTATCGTTTAAAGGATGATGGAAACGGCAATATAGTTGTTGATGAAGATGCAAAGCTTGAAGAAGAACTAATTGTTAGACCTACATCAGAAACTATTATATGGAATACCTATCGTGGCTGGATCCAGTCCTACCGTGACCTCCCGATTCTGGTAAACCAATGGGCAAATGTGGTGCGTTGGGAAATGCGTACCCGCTTGTTTTTACGAACTGCAGAGTTTTTATGGCAGGAAGGACATACTGCACATGCAACATCACAGGAGGCCATCGAGGAAACAGAACGTATGCTGGATGTTTATGCCGACTTTGCTGAAAATTGGATGGGAGTTCCGGTTATTAAAGGACGAAAAACGGCTAATGAGCGCTTTGCCGGCGCACTGGATACGTATTGTATTGAAGCGTTAATGCAGGATGGAAAGGCACTCCAGGCCGGAACATCACACTTTCTCGGACAGAATTTTGCGAAAGCATTCGATGTTAAATTTACCAGCAGGGAAGGTAAGCTGGAACATGTATGGGCTACTTCATGGGGCGTTTCTACCCGTTTAATGGGCGCTTTAATTATGGCGCATTCGGATGATTCCGGTCTGGTTCTTCCGCCAAAACTGGCACCGATACAGGTTGTAATAGTTCCGATTTATAAAACGGATGATGAATTAAATCAGATCTCCGCCATTGCTGATGATCTTTCAGCAAAACTAAAGGCTAAAGGTATATCCGTAAAATATGATAGTCGTGATACCCAGCGCCCTGGATTTAAATTTGCCGAATATGAGTTAAAAGGAGTGCCTGTACGAGTTGCAATGGGCGCACGTGATCTGCAAAGTAATACCGCCGAGATAGCCAGACGCGATACCCGGGAAAAGACCACAGTAACTCTTGAGGGCCTTGATGAATATATTGAAAATCTTCTGAACGACATTCAGGAAAATATCTACAAGAAGGCATTTTCTTTCAGGGAGCAGATGTCCACAGAAGTAAATTCTTACGATGAATTTAAAAAGGTTCTGGACGAAAAGGGTGGTTTTGTGTCAGCTCATTGGGATGGAACTTCGGAGACAGAGTTAAAGATTAAGGAAGAAACGAAAGCAACCATCAGGTGTATTCCCCTGAACAATAAAGAAGAAGCCGGTTCGTGCATCCTGACCGGCAGGCCTTCAACGCAACGGGTTTTATTTGCAAGGGCGTATTAACTATAAGCCATTTTCGGCCATAAATTCATGTATTCTTTACAATGGCTTAATATCAAATTGAATTATGATATTTATTAGGCAGAAATTATATCTTTGCGCTGCAATTTTTTGATGAGTTAATTCTTTATGGTTTACAAAATTAAAAGGGAACGTGTGCTTGTAGTACAACGTTGGGGCCAGGCGTGGGTAGAACCATGGTTTAAGGAGAAACTTTTGGTTGGCCTATCATGTTTTTTTACCCTGTTATCAGTATTCCCCATATTTTATCAGCATATTGAAAAAAGAAACGGCTTTGTTAATGAGGATGTTATCTTAAATATCCTGCCTGCTTATGATGTTTCAATGCCCATATTCATCATAACGTGGTTCATTGCTATTCTCATGATTGTCCGGTCTATCCAGAATCCGACCATATTTATCACGTTTTTATATGGATTTATAATTTTAAATCTCGCCAGATTTGTTTCCATTTCCCTTATCCATTTCAACCCCCCACATGATCTGATCCCTATTACAGATCCGATAAGCAATATATTTTACGGGGATAGCTATGTTACGAAAGATCTTTTCTTTTCGGGGCATACAGCTACGCAATTTCTCTGTTACTTGTGTCTTCAAAAAAATATAAACAAGATTTTAGCATTACTTGCCACTGTAATTATGGGGATATTGGTGTTGATACAGCACGTACATTATACGGTTGATGTGGTAAGCGCACCTGTATTTGCTTATATCTGTTATATTGCTTCGAAAAAGATTGCCGACTTTGAAAAGACATTTCGTATTTAAGAACATTGCCAGATCACATCTGCAAACCACTTTTTTGAGTCATAAAGAAAAGTAAGCGGCTTAAATCCTGATCTTTCAGCCATAGCATTAATTTGATCTGTGGTGTATTTTTGTGATATTTCTACAAAAATGCACTCATTATCCGCAAAGCAGATGGTATGGTCACCAATATTTACTTCCTGCCTTTTTAAATTGATCAGGTAGCTTTTGCAGGCCCCGGTTTCAGGGTCGTAATTCTCAAAATGCTCAAACTTATCCAGGTCAATATTTGCATTAAGCTCCTTATTTATCCGGGCGAGTAGATTCAGGTTAAAATCCTTTGTGATTCCCCTGCGGTCATTATAAGCATTGAAAATAATCCATGGATCTTTAACCAGGTCAAAACCTATCAGGATCAGATCACCGGGACTCATATGTTTTTGCAACTCCAGGCAAAAATGATCGGCGCTGGAAGGTGGCATGTTTCCAATATTTGCACCAAGAAGAAGTATTAATTTGGGCCGGGATGATTCTTTAGCTACTTTTTCCAGCATATGGAAATACTCTCCGTTCAACCCTTTTATTTGCAGCCCGGGAAGTTTATGGGGAAGGTTTTTTTCCAGAAGATTGATCACCTGACTTGAAATATCGATTGGATAATAGGTAAAATTCAGATCACTATCCAGGAGGCTTCGGATGAGATGTGTCGACTTAAATGCATCTCCTGAACCAAGTTCAATAAGATCAAACCCTGTATTGAATTTTCGCACACAATCGGCTATTTCGTGCCCGTGTGATTTAAAGATTTCAAGTTCGCAATCTGTCAGATAATACTGATCGGAGTGCATGATCTTCTGAAAAAGAATATCACCCTGATCACCATATAAGTATTTTGAATGGAGTTGTTTGGGCGTTGAATTAAGCCCATGAATTACATCAGTTAAAAAGCTATTCATATATTATTTTACGAGCCGGATTCCTGTAAATTGCCAGCGTAAGTAAGGGTGAAAAAAATTACGATATGTTTTACGGCTATGGCCTGGGGAGGTAACCACCGATGCTCCCCTTAATACCATCTGATTGATCATAAACTTGCCGTTGTATTCGCCGATTGCACCTTCAGCTTTCTTAAATCCCGGATAGGGCAGATAAGCGCTGTTTGTCCATTCCCAACGTGACCCCCACGAAAATTGATCTGAAGCGATTTCCCATTCAAACTCTGTAGGCAATCTCATTCCTTTCCATTCTGCAAAGGCACAGGCTTCATAAAAGCTGATATGACTTACTTCCTCTTCAGGATTTACAGTCTGTAATCCGATTAATGTATAAATATGCCATGTGTTATCAATAAAATGCCAGTATAAAGGCGCCTGAATATCATTTGTTTTTACCCAATCCCATCCTTCAGAGTGCCAGTAACGGAAGTTTTTATAGCCATCGGCATTTATAAATTCCAGGTATTCAGCATTGGTTACTAAGTTCGTTCTTATTTGAAATTCATTCAGGTAAACCTGGTGTGCATTCAGTTCATTATCATAACAAAATCCCGGTCCTTCAAATCCGATCTTATAAACTCCTTCCGTGATCGTTGCAAACCCGTCAGAAATAGTTGTTGGTTGGTGGGTTGACAATTCTGAGTACGGAGGAAAGAGCGGGTTATGGCCAAGAATGTATTTAATATCTGTGAACAATAATTCCTGGTGCTGCTGTTCATGGTTCAGGCCAAGCACCAAAACCTGGGATTGTTCATCTGAAAGGTTATTCCCGTTAAGAAATTTTTCCATTGCCTGGTCTACATATTCGCGGTATTGATAAACATCTTCAACAGTTGGCCTGCTTAAGTTTCCGCGGTCTGTACGAATAACGCGGTTTCCCAAAGTTTCGTAATAACTGTTAAAAACATAATTGTACCCGGTGTTGAATTCTGTATATCCTGAATCAAAAGGCTTCAGAAAAAAGGTCTCGAAAAACCATGTAGTGTGCCCCAGGTGCCACTTAGGAGGGCTTACGTCCACAATTGGTTGTACAACATAATCTTCTGTTCTGAGCGGAG
>DASWTL010000370.1:0-2804 GCA_036402155.1 Sphingobacteriaceae bacterium
GGTAAAAACATACTTCTTCATAATTACTATAACTTATTAAAACGGTAAATAAGTATAAAGCAACTCCCATTATTGCAGGTATTTAATTATATCCACTTCACAATGGTAATAAGGATTAAAACAAATATAAGAACCATTGCCAGTTTATAAACCCAGTTATCACGATCATAAACATACTTCTTCAATTGAGCATAAGCATAAACAAACACCAGAATGCAGAGTATAATTCGGATGAGATTCATAATGGGAAACGATAAATAATCAATAAAATTAAACCGTTTTAGATAAAAAGCACTAATCTATTTTAACGGATGATACCAAAACAGCCAACATATGATTATTATATTGCCATAAAATGAGCTGTAAACTCCTTAAAATCATCAAATTTCAAATCATACTTTTCAGTTATTCCAAACCCGTGACTTAAAAAAACAAACGGAACATTGGCAAGCGCACTTTGCTCACTATCTCCGGCCGTATCACCAACATACACCGGATTTTTTAAGTTATACGTATCAATCAACGTTTTTATATTATAATGCTTTGGCATAAAATTTACCCCATGAGCAATCTCGTCTGTTATATAATGCTCAATATCAGCCCATTTCATAAAAATCCTGATCAGCCCTTCAGCACAATTACTTACAATAAAGAGCTTGTACTTAGTCGCCAGTTGTTCTAAACCGCTTCTTACGCCTTCGTATAAAACGCCTCCGACCTCATTTAAAAGTACCGGGGGAAATGTGTTAACGATCTCAAGTACAGCTTGCTGCCGGTCCGTATTATATTCTGGTAATAGGTTAGCCAACACTTTCCGACTCTCCCAGCCTACCATAGCAGCAATTTCATCTCTGCTCACGATTTTACTGATGTTTGATTCTTTCAGCCCTCTGTTCCAGGATTCTACGTACATATCAAGACCATCCCACAAAGTGCCATCCATGTCAAAAATTATACTGTCGGGGTTCTTCATAAAAAATTTGAGATGTGAGCCGCCCGGATGACCAATCGGCCGGACGGGTATCGAGACAGGAAGCTGTCAAAATTAAAATTGCATTGCTGTTGTTGAACCATCTTCCTTAAGTTTCATCTTATAGGTTTTTCCTTTCCATTCTACACCTATATCCATTGCAGAATGTGCCGGATTGCTGGCCAAAATTTCATTTCCGGAAATCATTAAGAGACAAGGCTGATCCACTGATAACTTATCGTTACCAATCTTTGCTGATCCGGATGAAAAGAATGCGGCCATCACAGTTCCGTCTTTAAAACGAACCGCCTGAATATCCTTATCATTTCTCAAAACCTCCCATGTTGGATGCTTTACCATTCTTTTTGCGTGACTGGCGGTTTTACTATAACCAAGCACATAACCTGTTGATTTTACGCCGCTCATATCGTGCTGCAATACAGGCATAAATATCTGATCAACAACAGTATCAGAAGATAATGACTTATTTATTGAATTCCAGGTTCCTGAAACTTTCCCTATTTTTAAATTGATGTTTGAAGCGCTTAAAGGGATATATGCAAAGTTTGCATGATGGATCCATTTAACGTTATTAAGCTGATAGGTACCTACTTTTAACACATTCCCGGAATTGTTAACGGTAACTTTTCCCATTAACCGGCTTTGATCAAGAGTAGTATAGACAGGGGTATTTATATTCTGTGAACTCAAATCAGCTATCAGGCATACCGTTAAATCTCCATGACTTGCCCAAAACTTATGAGCTGATAGTGTTTCAGATCTTTTCTTATTTTCCATGATGTATTTCATGGCTGTTAACCCGCTTTGCCCATTGCTAACAGATCCGCAAAAGGAATTTCTGTTAATCCTGAACGCACTTTCATAGGCGGTTACACCAGGCAGGTGGTGCCAATCCCATACGGGCATAAGATTGAAATATTCCGTTCCATCTTTAATCAGGTAGGTATCGCCGCTGTTTAACAGGAAACCTTTCAGGTTCTCATTGTTGATAGATTCAGTTGGGAGGGTACGGTTTGAAATGGTCTTCAAAAAGAAACTGAAATCTTTCTGGTGATAAGCCGTAAAATCTGAATAAGGATAATACCGGTAACCCTCAAGTGAAGACTTTTGATTCTGAACGGCCGTCATTTTTTCAAATGCCTTGCTCTCACCAGTACTTAACTCAACCAGATACGGAACTAATTTACGGATATCAGCTCCCTGAAGTGCTCCTATCCGGCTAGCGGACCGATCCATAGTCCCCGGAACTGTATGTATTCCCCTGCCCATCCATTGCCACCCATTTAAAACAAAACCTGTTAATATGTTGATTTTATCTTCCGCAAATGCATAGGGAGTGCCTCTGAATTGCCATGCCAGGCGTACATTTTCCCAAAGAAATGCCTGTCCGTAATGATATGTTTGCAGACGTTTTCCATGTTGATGAAAACTAAAATCCGGTTGTAGCCCTTCTTCCGTTGATATCCTGATTTCCTTCAGCAAAAGTTCACGACACTTTTCCATCAACAACTTATCATTGTTTAAAGCGCCGTAATGAAAGCCCAGATCAGCGCTCCAGGTAAGGTTTGCCCCGGCACCACTTTCCTGAACCCTGAGCTGTGCTAAAACTTTCATTGCTTCAGCTAAAGTGGTGGCAGACAGATTGCCTTTTAAAAGCACAATAATATCCCTCATATACTGCGGCACGCCAATTTCATTATGCCACCAGTTCGGATTTTTGTATTTTTTTTCAAGCCAATGGTTTAAGCTGCCATCTATTGCTTTCCATATGATCTCATTATGATAAAAAACGGACTTTGGATTGCTCCATACC
>DASWTL010000371.1:0-6368 GCA_036402155.1 Sphingobacteriaceae bacterium
AAAACATTTCCAGAATGCATTTATTAAACTGGAAGGTAAGGGCGGCCTGATCAGAAGGGTTGAAAATCTGCGCGAACTGGGCATTAAAGGCAACAAAAAAATTGACGCAAAATATCTTGAAGTTTCATCCGAAAGTTCAGAAGATTTACCCGATCAAGACCCTATCCTTTCTTAAATGCATTCCATCCCTGAGCCTGAATGGGGTGAACTATCTGGCTTTTTGATATCAGATTGGTTCCGGCAGATTCTTCAGTGATGTGTCCAATAATTGAGATATCCGGATTGTGCCTGATCTTTTCAAAATCAGCCTGAGCTACAGTAAACAGCAGTTCATAATCTTCGCCGCCGTTCAATGCACAAACTGTCGGATCAATTCCAAACTCCCGGGCAGTATCGTAAGTCATTGGATCAATAGGGATCTTTTCTTCGTAAAGATTACATCCTTTTTTCGACTGCCTGCATATATGAAGAATATCTGAAGAAAGTCCGTCAGAAACATCAATCATGGATGTAGGCTTTACATGTATTGATTTCAGAATCTCAACAATATCCTTTCTTGATTCCGGTTTCAATTGCCGTTCCACAATATAATCCTTCCCTTCCAGATCCGGTTGAATATTAGGATTTTCCAGATAAATTCGTTTTTCCCGCTCTAATAACTGCAAACCAATGTATGCGGCCCCTAGATCGCCCGAAACACAAATTAAATCACCTTCATTGGCTGTATTCCGGTAACAGATATCCTTTTCTTCCGCATATCCTATACTGGTTACGCTAATTACAAGTCCTTGTTTAGAAGAAGAAGTATCGCCACCAACCAAATCAATTTTATATTTTTCACAAGCTAAAGAAGCTCCCGCATATAATTCTTCAACTGCTTCCAAAGAGAATCTGTTAGATATTCCAATGGATATGGTAACTTGTGATGCTGTTCCATTCATTGCATAAATATCACTTAAATTAACCTGAACAGCTTTGTATCCAAGGTGTTTAAGGGGCGTGTATGCAAGGTCGAAATGCACACCTTCCAGCAGAAGATCTGTAGAAATCAGTGTTCTTTTATTTCCAAAGTTCAGCACGGCGGCATCATCACCAATACCCTTAACTGAGGTATCGTTCTGTATTTTAAAAGCATTGGTTAAATGCTCTATTAACCCAAATTCTCCCAGGTTTTCAATTTCTGTACGCCCTTTGTTTTCAAACATCTTTTTAATCTTATTATTTATTTCCCTTCAGCTATCAGCTTTAGTGTAAAATCGAGTTCGGTATCCTTATTACTTAACAAATCATCGAGGGTAGGTAATACCTTATAATCAGGTAATACACCTCTTCCTTCCAGATCTCTTGTTTTTGCCGGAGCTATTTTTATTAATGGCAGCCGTAGCTTTACACGGGTTTCAGGTAATGTAACCAATGGAATAATTCCTGCAGTACATTTATTATATCCGCCACCTGTTTCTTCACCAATAAATACAGCCCGATTAATACCATGTAAATTAGCTGCCAGTAATGAAGATGCAGAAAATGAATACCCGTTTATTAATACATACAAATCGCCGCTGTAATGGAGCTTATTCGGGGTTACTGCTTTTACACCTTTAAGTCGTGCCTTGTAGCCATGGCCTGTTCTTCTAACTAAAAATGCATTCTGGATATCCAGTATTAACCTGTTATCAAAATACTTACGGGATGGGTACCACTTATCTCTAACTTCAAGATCAGACAAAAAAGCAGACTCCTTATTTGTAAGATAAGAAAATAACATCTTGCAGGTGCTTAACTTACCTCCGGGATTATACCTTAGATCAAGAATTAACTTTTCAATATTGTTATTTCTTATCTCTTTAAATGCTTCTTCAAAAAACCTTTTATGATCGTCACCTGAAAAAGAAAAAGATCTCACTTTTAAAATTGCTATTTTATTCTCTCCAGGAATAATCTTAAGATCCAGAAGCGGTTCATTATTTTCATCAAAACCTTTATATCTTCTTTTTTCCTTGTCCTGCCTTAATCTGTTCTGAAGCTTTTTATCTTTCAAAGCAGTGCTATCAACCGGGCTTTTAAAATAGGTTATGAGATGATTTTTATCTTTGACTGTTAATTTTATGCTATCTGATCGGTTATAGTATGTTTTATATAAACCACTGAGCTGCTTTTCAGTATACCTGTTTTTAAATGTTTCATTATAACCATCTGAAGAGAACAAAGATTCAAGTTTCGATAATACTTCTTCTACTGGTCTATCATCTATCTTTTCAATTTCAGATCCCCGTTTGAGAGTAGTATCTGCAGATTTATTATCAATTATAAAAAGTTTATCTTCAATAATTTTATATTTAAACTGGCTTAAAGGGGGTTTTCCTTTCTTCTTATCAGCATCTTTTTCTTTTTCAGATTTTCTGATTCCCGGCAAAATCAATCGGGTGTGGCCGTCTCTTATTTTTGCAACTGCAGGCGCTGTAAGCTTATAAAATTCTGATGAAGTTAACGGCTTATCTATTTTACTTTCAACCTTATTGAAAATACTATCAACTTCACTGCCAGAAACATACCAGTACAATCCCGGATGCGCTTCAATTAATGCTTCCTTCAATACCTTTAAATCCCTCCTTAATTCCTCAGGATTATGTTTTTGAGTGGATATTTTATAGTTAAGCTTCTTTGTTGAAGTACAAGATGCTGACATAATTATCAACAAATAACACAACAAATTAAGTTTCATTTTATAAACCCAGACTTGCAGATATCTCAAGCATTCTTTCAATAGGTTTCCTCGCTTTAATTATAACATCCATCGGCACAGAAACCTCTGGCAATTCATTTTTCATGCACAGATAAAGCTTCTCCAGCGTATTTCTTTTCATGTGCGGACAATCGTTACATGCACAAGAATTATCAGGCGGTGCAGGAATAAATACCTTATCCGGGCTTGCCTTTTGCATCTGGTGAATAATTCCACTTTCTGTTGCTACTATAAACGCATTTGCAGGGTTGTTAATTGTATATTTTAATAAACCGGTGGTTGACCCTATAAAGTCAGCCATTCTCAATACAACATCTTCACATTCAGGGTGCGCTATAAATTTAGCTTCGGGATGCTGTTCTTTTAGTTTTAAAATACGCTGCTGTGAAAATATCTCATGCACCATACATGCTCCATTCCACAAAACCATATCCCTCCCTGTTTTATTTGAAACATACTTCCCAAGGTTTCTATCCGGACCGAAAATTATTTTCTGATCTTTTGGTAAGCTTTCAACAATTTGAACAGCATTTGTTGATGTACAAACTATATCACTTAATGCTTTTAATTCGGCTGTACAATTCACATAAGTTATAACCACATGGTCAGGGTATTTCTCTTTAAACTTGGCAAAAAGGTGCGGTGGACAACTATCTGATAACGAACATCCTGCTTTCAGATCCGGTAACAAAACCTTTTTTCCCGGTGATAAAATTTTAGCTGTTTCTGCCATGAAATGTACTCCGGCAAAAACAATAATATCCGCATCTGTTTTCGCTGCTTCCTGAGATAATCCAAGACTATCGCCAATGTAATCAGCAATATCCTGAATATCAGACTCCTGGTAGTAGTGGGCCAGTATAACAGCATTTTTTTCTTTTTTTAATTTTTTAATCTCATCAAAAAGATCCAGAGTCGGATCAATGGGCTCATCAATAAACCCCTTCATATTTATTTCTTCAAATGTATTCATTTGTCAACGTTTCAATTAATAATAAGTATTTATTAAAAGAGAATCTTATTGTTTATTATGGTGTTAGTTATGTGCAGAAGTTTGCAAACTAATATTTGCAGTTTTTGTTTACATTATTTTATAAACAATTTATCCACAGAAAACTTCAACTATACAGTTGATTCTCAGATATATAATTTAATCGTGATATAATTTCAAACTTTTATTGTGTACTTTTTATTGTATGTTCAGATGTAGAATAACTCAAATTTACATGCTGATAACTTTCTTATAAATAGTAATTAAACCAAGAGAAAAGTGGGGTTATGATCATATTATAAAATTAGTCCACCAGTATTACTGCAAAATTAACATCTTTATATCGTTTATTAACATATCAGGGTTTTACTTTAATTATTATATCTTTTTTTTGATGAGGAATGTTGATTTTCTTGTAATTGGATCGGGTATTGCGGGACTTAGTTTTGCTCTTAAGGCTGCTAAACACGGTAAAGTTCTTATAGTTACAAAGGCAAATGCCGATGAATCTAACACGAAGTATGCTCAGGGCGGTGTGGCAGTTGTTGTGGATAAGCAGGAAGATTCATTCGAAAAACATATAGAGGATACGTTAATTGCCGGTGATGGGTTATGTGATAAGGAAGTTGTTGAGGTAGTTGTTAAGGAGGGTCCGGAGAGAATTCAGGAAATTATTGATTATGGAACTTCTTTCGATATGACGAATCAGGGTATGTTTGACCTGGCTAAAGAAGGAGGTCATTCTGAAAGCCGGGTTTTACATTATAAGGATATCACAGGGTTTGAGATTGAAAGGGCGTTATTGGAAAAAGTTCAGGAAAATGCTAACATTGAGGTACTTACGCATTATTTTGCTGTTGAATTAATTACACAGCATCATTTAGGTGAATTTGTTGACAGAAGATCTCCGGATATAACCTGCTATGGAATTTATGCGCTTAATACCGAGAATAACAATGTGGAAAAGATTGTTTCGAAAGTAACCGTTATGGCATCTGGTGGTGCCGGTCATATTTATTCTAACACCACAAATCCGGTTATAGCTACCGGTGATGGTATTGCGATGGTTTACAGAGCTAAGGGAAAGGTTAGGAATATGGAGTTTATCCAGTTTCATCCAACAGCATTATATCATCCTGGTGAGTATCCTTCTTTTTTAATTTCTGAAGCAGTACGTGGGTTCGGAGGGGTGTTGAAGAACAAAATGGGCGAAGAGTTCATGCATTTATATGATAAGAGGAAATCTCTTGCACCCCGTGATATTGTAGCCCGTGCTATTGATTCTGAAATGAAGAAATCCGGTGATGATTTTGTTTATCTTGATATCAGACATAAAAGTCAGGAAGAGCTATTAACACATTTTCCAAATATTTATGCCAAGTGTTTATCAATCGGGTTGGATATGACTAAAGATATGATCCCTGTAACGCCAGCCTGCCATTACATGTGCGGTGGAATTATGGTTGATATTCATGGCCGCTCATCTATTCAGCGATTGTATGCATGCGGTGAATGCGCTTCAACAGGATTACATGGAGCCAACCGGTTAGCTTCTAATTCATTACTGGAAGCCACTGTTTTTGCGCATCGTATTTATAAAGACGCAATGGAGCAGTTTGATAGAAATTCTATTCCTGATAATATTCCTGAATGGGATGAAACGGATACTCAGCTGCTTAATGAAGATATTCTGGTGATCCATAATTTACGCGAGACCCAAAAAGTAATGAGTGATTATGTTGGGATTGTAAGATCGGATTTCAGATTGGAACGTGCCATGCGCAGACTGAAGCTTCTTTATGAGGAGACTGAAGGCTTTTATAAAAAGACTAAGCTATCGGTTAAGCTTTGTGAGTTAAGAAATGTAATTCAGAATGCGTATATTGTTGTAAAATCGGCCTCTTTGCGAAAGGAGAGTCGCGGATTACACTATACTACGGATTATCCGGTACATGCCCGTGAACCTCATGACACTGTATTTTAGTGTGGAAAACTGTTAGCATCCTTCATCAAACAGACTTATAAATTTATCATGCCAGTAATATTACCAGTAAAAGGAATCGCCCCAAAATGGGGTGACGATTGTTTTATAGCCGAAAATTGCACAATTGTTGGTGATGTAACCTTGGGAAACAATTGTTCTGTGTGGTTTAATGCCGTTATACGTGGTGATGTCCATTTTATCAGGATTGGTAATAATACAAACATTCAGGATGGAGCGGTGATACATTGCACATATCGTAAGGCTTCTACAGATATAGGAAATAATGTCTCCATTGGGCATAATGCGCTCGTACACGGCTGTACGTTAAAGGACCATGTACTAATTGGTATGGGAGCTATTGTAATGGATCACGCCGTTGTGGAAGAATTCGTAGTGATTGCAGCCGGTGCTGTTGTTTTGGAAAATACAGTCTGCGAATCCGGATTTTTATATGCAGGTATGCCAGCGAGGAAAGTTAAGCCGCTAACAGAGACTCAAATAGAAATGCTTAAGCGGCTACCAGATAATTATGTAATGTATTCAAGCTGGTTTAATCAGCCTTCGGAACAATAATAGCCTCTTCAATATCCCAGTTTGGCCTTAAGGTAATGTCTTTATCGTATTCCCATATTAATTCGGGCTGTCTTCGC
>DASWTL010000372.1:0-20445 GCA_036402155.1 Sphingobacteriaceae bacterium
TGAAGCTTTCTTTTGTTTCCATACACTTGATTTAGTGTATAGTTATTTTAGGAAGTGACAGACTTTCTATAGCTTTTCTTCGGGAATTCTTCAAGGCATGACCAAGGCAGCTTTCACGGCCATCGAGCGTGTCCCGAACAAGGGTCGAAGGAAGATCGAAGAAGTCCGCAATTTTCTACTTCGTCCTGATATACTACACCCCGGATCTAAATAGTTTTGTCTAAGCCAAAATAAGGTTTGTTAGTTTTCCATTTGCCTTTTGTAAAGTCTGGGAAAGGCACCGGGGCATTTTTTGCAATTGAAATACCCGAAAGTTCAACAATTGCCGACATGACAGCCGAATCATACACACTCACTGGTGTAGGTCCTTTCTCTCTTACTGCTTTAACAAATTCTGACAACATCACGAAGTCCGTCCCGCCATGTGACTGCACCTTTACATTTCGTTCCCACCACTTATGGTTATACTTTTCCTCATAAGGTTTCCATGGCTCCCATTTCTCGAACTCCGGGCTTTTATCTTTCAGATAAATGGCATCCTTCTCTTCCATGTAAACCCCTTTTAGCCCCTGCAACATCCACCGATTTGAATATGGTCGTTCTAATTGCATATCGTAATTGATTACAAGGGTTTTACCCATTTTGGTCTTCAACAGCGAGGTAACAATGTCACCCTGACGATATTTCAGATTTGCATTGGGATGGTTTTCCCCGAACTTTGCCTTCATATAGTAATTAATACCTTTTGAGGCACTGGCAGTAGAATATATCTCGGTAAAGGTATCGCCACAATTTATATCCATCCAACTTAGAACGGGACCAACGCTATGGGTAGGATATTGGTCTCTGTTATATTCAAGCAAATATTTGGCAGGCCATCTTTGTTCTCCGGTTTTCTTATCGAAAAACCAGTGGTCAATACAATTATGAGAATGAGCACAATGGCAATGCACAATATCTCCCAGAAGCCCCTGACGCTTCATGTTTAACAAGGCCAGATTATCTTTTCTGAAACTCCAGTTTTCAAGCATCATACAGGGAATTCCTGTCTTTTCCGAGGTTTCTACTAACCTCCAGTTGTCGTCAACAGTTAAAGCAGCGGGAACCTCTATACCCGGATAAACGCCATGCTCCATTGCATGGAGCGCAATTTCTGCATGACTATCCCAATAGGTCGCTATAATAACAGCATCGAGATCTTCCTGATCTATCATCTTTTTAAAGGTCTTTGCATCTTTGCAGTATATTTTAGGTGCCTTTCTTCCTGCCTTCTCGCAAAGACCTGCAGCTTTTTGTGCATTCGCTAAAAAAAGATCACACACTCCGACGATTTCAACATCATCAATCTTTAAAAGATTATTTAACAGGGCTGTTCCTCTGTTTCCGGTACCTACTATGCCAATTCTTACCGGCTTTAACTGATCACTTGAAAAAGCTGCAAAGGGTAAAGTACTCATTCCCAATGTAGCGATGGCTCCCTTCTTTACAAAGTTTCTTCTTGAAATACTCATTTTTTAATTTTTAAATTTTTCGACATATAACTGAACATATTGTCAACGGCTGCCAAATAGATAACTGGCAATTCGATTTTTTAGTCTATAAGTACGTATCCCGTTGTGATTAATCTTGTACCTCCCCAGGAAAACTATTGGCATGTTGATTTCATCTGGTTTTCCAAAACTATTAATTTTAATGGCAACAATAAGTAATCTAATGCTCCATTCTCATTATTTGTCAAAAACATTCTTCATATGGGAATACTTTGAATGCCTGAACGTTTCCTGGTAATGATAAAGTCGTTATTACTGAAGAAAAGGCTGTTCATTAAGGAGTAAAAGTTTCCAGAGGAAGGACTAATAAATCCATTGAACAAATATGATGAGGGTCAATATTGTTGATGAGCGATATCATATACATATATCCACCATGCAGGTATTTTTGAGCGAAAGCGGGTTAGGGATAGAGTTGTAAGGTGAAGCGCTTTGTATTAAGTAACCCTAAATATGTAGTATGAAACTTATCACAATTATTTTATTGGCCTGTACAATGGGCTTAAAATCCCTTGCTCAACAAAAAACCGTTGTATACCTTGAATTACCTGGTAAAATTAAGCTGGGAAGTCCTTATATAGATCCTTTCACCAGGCCGACTAAACTAACCAACAAAGCCGACAGCCTGATCAATTTCAGGGAAATAGAGTTAATTACTAAAAAACAAAAAGCCGCAGTCCATGTAATAAACGCCTTATCGATTAAAGGCTGGTCGATGGTATCAGTGGTTTGCATACCTAAAGACGCAGAGTATGTAGATAAGTGGCATAACACGTTGATATATTATTTTAAAAAGGAATTATGAGGAGGCTCTTGATCTGGATGAACTGAGTTAGTAGTAATATTAGCCCATTTAACCAAATTGACTTAGAGCGTTAAAAAAATAAAACCGCCGTTAGAATACTCTAAAAGCAATTACCTGCAACTCCCCAAAAACACAAAACCCAATATATCTGCGCGTAAAGATTACGTACCCTTAAAAAGATGAGACCCTCTGCCTGACTTATTACTTCAGTAATCAAAAATAGGTCTTCACCGCGAATTCAAACTGAGCTTTAAATATTTTCTTAAATGCATTTATATTGTTTTGCTCATAAAATATCAGCATCGCTTTTTTATACTCAACAGAATCAACCGTCCTGAATGAAATAGGACAATAGCCATATGCTATCAGCAGTGCATTGCTTATGATACGCGCTGTTCTTTTGTTACCATCTCCAAATGCCTGAATATAGGAAAGCAGTACTAAAGCCAACAGCGCTTTTTCAAACGCGCTATCCTTCCTGTTGATCAGATTACACATCTCCTCCAGTGCTTCCCGGATCTGATGTTCATTATCCAAAGGCTTATAGTTTGTTCCGGAAATCCCTACCCTCCTTTGGCGGATATTCCGGTCGACACCTAAATCCTTAATAAGCAGACTATGAATATCTTCTATTCCACGGATAGTCATCGGTACGACATAATCAGGATTCTCAATGATGAAATTCAAGGCATCCTTATGGTTCAAAAGCATCGTTGCATCATCTTTCGGCTTACCCGCTGCGGTTTCCTTTTCTTTCAAAAGCCGTTCGGTTTCTAAAAGCGAATAAGTATTCCCCTCTATTTGGGATGATTTCCAGCTGAGATCAATAGCAAGCCGTTCCAATTCTTTAGCATATTCTGCCTTAGATAAATGTGATATATTATCCTGGTATTGCTGGTGTAGTAGTTCAAGATGCTGCATTTCCGCATCTGTGAACAGGGCCGCTTTCGTTAAAACCTCGGGTATCAACGTTAAATTGAAATGCTCCCTGATTTGCCGTTCGTCAACCTCCTTTTTAAAATATTCTTCCACATCAACAGGATAAAATAATTCATAGGAGGGGCTTAAAACATATTTTGTCCCCTTTAATTTTCCTTCAGCAACGATCAAACCCTCCGAAATAAGTCTGGACAGCATCCGTTTTACGGTAGCTATACTAACTTCCAGGCTCTGGTATATTTCATTAGAAGAACAGGATGGGTGTTCTTTTATGAATGCAATGATTTGCTCCTTCAGGTCTTTCATTTAATATATTTTATAGCTCAAAACAAATACAAATATAGCTCACAATTTTAAATTCATGAGCTATATTTAAAAATAATTTGAGCTATATCTTTATTTATAGCTCATTATCTTGTTCTTTATAGTTCGAATAAACTACCGATGCAAGTACCGGATCTGACCTCAAGTACCCCTTCTCCACAACTTTTGAACCTGAACCATTCAAAATGTATATTAAGATGTATACTAGCAAATAAAAAACCCTGTAATCAATTGATTTACAGGGTTTATTTTCACTTAACGTACCCAGCGCCGGAGTCGAACCGGCACGGTTTCCCACAGGTGTTTGAGACCAGCGCGTCTACCAATTCCGCCAGCTGGGCATTATCGAGAGGGCTCCGTAGGAGTCCTTCACAGGACGAATTTATTCAAACTCTCCCTAATTCGCAATAAATATTTTTGCCGGTACCAGATATCCCTGATCTTTAACAAGATACTCTCACTATCCCCATCAGCATTTGCATCAAATTGCTTTGTATAACCGTGCAATTCATCAAACAAAGCCGCTTCGGTTTCATCAATCTGCGTTTTTACCTTTTCAAGCAGCGTATAATCAGTTTCGAACTGAAGTTCCATCAATGCTTCATTAATATCCATCATTTCCATCAGAAAACTCTGGGGAAGCTGATACTTATCCCCTTCAGCGATCAGATCATGTAATTTCAGTATATATTCAATCCGTCTGAGGGGATGTGATAGAACATGATAGGCCTTATTATTCAGGGTCGACAGCTCTAAGATCTCTTCCTGTTTTTCTTTTGATTCATTAATGAAAAAATCAGGATGATACTTTTTACTCAGTTCATAAAACTTACGTTTTACTGCATCGGTATTTACCTCAAAGGTTACCGGTATATCATACAGCTCGAAATAATTCATTCCTTACAGAATGTGTTTCACGATATCATTTCCGAAAACGAAAACCATCAGTACAACCAGTATAAAAAATCCAACGATCTGAGCACGCTCCATGAATTTATCACTTAACGGACTGCCCTTTACCATTTCAATAAGCAGGAACACGGCATGTCCGCCGTCTAATGCCGGTATAGGCAGTAAGTTCATTAAAGCAAGGGCCATGGATAGCAGACCTACCAGCGTCCAGAATCGGATCCAGTCAACCTCACCCCCAAACATGGTTGCAATACCAATAGGACCAGTAAACGCTTTATTAGCCTGCAGCTGACCGGTAAACACCAGTCCTAACCCTTTGGCATTATCTGTGAATTTACTCCAGGCTTCATCTGCACCGATTGGAAGCGATTCAAAGAAACCATATTTAATACTCTCGTAAGGTATACTACCCTGCGGTATAGATACTCCTACAGTACCTTCTTCAGTAACCAAAGGCTTCACAGTTACGGTTTTGCCATCTCGCCATAAAGTAAGATTTACGCGCTTCTGACGATTTTGGCTTATAATGGATTGAAATTCATCAAAGAATTTAACAGGTTTATTATTGACAGCAAGAATGCTATCCCCTTTTAATATACCGGCCTTATCAGCGTTACTTTTAGGTTGTACCAAAGCTATCGCATTCATTACGGAACGCGGCTGGATAAATTGTCCAATACCATGGTCAGAAACCTGTTCAAGCACATCGCCCGGAACTGTAATATGTTTTGTTTCACCGTTGCGCTCGACTGTCAGGATTGAATTACCTAATAACACCTCAGAACTTATCAGCTCATCAAACCGAACTACCTTCTTACCATTTACTTCCGTGATCCGGTCGCCGTTCTGTATACCAAGCTGGCGCCCGATGACCCCCGAAGATACTCCATAAGGAAGTTTATCATTCGGAATGTATCGTTCACCGTATTTAAACGTCAGCATCCAGAATATCAGAATACCCAAAACAATGTTTACCGCAATACCACCAAGCATAACGATCAGGCGCTGCCAGGCTGGTTTGGAACGGAATTCCCATGGCTGCGGAGGGCCGGAAAGCTGATCGGTATCCATTGATTCATCGATCATCCCGGCTATCTTGACATAACCTCCAAGTGGAAGCCATCCTATCCCATATTCACAACCTTTATAATTGAATTTCAGCAACTTAACACCCCATGCATCAAAAAACAGGTAGAACTTTTCTACCTTTATTCCAAAAGCGCGGGCTGCTAAAAAATGTCCAAGCTCATGTAAAACTATTAAAATTGATAGGCCAAGCAACATTTGGCCTGCCATTACTAATCCATCCATCTATTGTTTATTATTTTGATTATGACTTTAACGGTTTGTTACTAACTTTCGTGCAAATATGCGTGTTTCCGAATCAGTTTCCATATAATCTGACAAAGTCGGGACAGAAATATAGGAAATCTCGTTCATACACTTTCCAATAATCTCACTCATTTGCAAAAAGCCCACGTTATTATTTAAGAATTCGGCTACCACAACTTCGTTAGCAGCATTTATAATGCATGGCATATTCCCTCCCTTTTCAATGGCTTGATAAGCCAGACCAAGGTTCTTAAATGTGTTCAGATCCGGCTGCTCAAAAGTGAGATTGGAATAGTCCGGGAAGCTGAACCGTGGGAATTTATTGGCAATACGGTTAGGGTAGCCTAACGCATATTGTATCGGCAATTTCATATCAGGAAGTCCCATTTGTGCTTTCATGGAGCCATCTTCAAACTGAACAATGGAATGTATCACCGACTGCGGATGTATAATTACATCAATTTGTGAAATATCAAGATCAAACAACCACTTGGCCTCAATAACTTCAAGACCCTTATTCATGAGCGTTGCCGAATCGATAGTGATCTTGGCGCCCATAACCCAATTGGGATGCTTTAATGCCTGTTCTTTAGTGATGTTCGAAAGAAAATCTTCATTCTTTCCTCTGAACGGTCCGCCGGAGGCAGTCAAATATATTTTTTCAATGGGGTTATATTCTTCCCCGATCAGGCACTGAAAGATTGCCGAATGCTCAGAATCTACCGGAAGAATTTTCACTTTATATTGATCTGCCAATCCCATTACCAGCTCGCCAGCTACTACCAGCGTTTCTTTATTTGCAAGTGCAATGTCTTTTCCCGCCTGTATTGCCGCAATGGTTGGCTGCAACCCGGAAAAGCCTACTAAAGCGGAAAGGATCATATCCGTATCGGAGCCTGTAACTACTTCTGACAATGCCTCAACACCCGAAAATACTTCAATACCCAGTGGGGATAATTTCTCTTTTACATATTTATAATGTTGCTCTTCGCATATAACTACTTTGGACGGATTAAATTCGAGGGCCTGTTTAATCAGGAGTTCAGCGTTTGATTGTGCAGTAAGTACAGACACTTTGAACCGGTCAGGATTCTCACGGATCACTTCCAGTGCCTGGGTGCCAATGCTGCCGGTAGAGCCTAAGATGGCAATACTTCGAGTGGTAAATTGTTTAATAGTTAAATTGCTAGTCATTAGTGTAGTAGACGCCGTGGTCAGTTGTGGGTTGTGAGTATTTACGCTTTCATCTTTATTCTTTACCAGCCTGATTTCACCTGTCACCAACCCACTTAGCCAATTTATCCGCTATTAATCTGTCATTTGATAATCGTGGGACTTTATTCTGCCCGCCAAGTTTACCTTCAGATCTCATGTAATTTATAAACGCGTCTTTCTGCAATGTACGTATTTGTAATGGCTGAAGGATATTTCCTTCAATCAGATCAAAATAATAGGAATTTTTCATTTGCAAAGCCTTATCTACTTTCAAACGGAAGTCATTCATGTCAGCAGGTTGTTTTCCAAATTCGATAAACCACTCGTGATAAGGAAGTTGTCCATCTTCTGGGGTTACCTGTGGCGCTACGGTGAATTCAATAATTTCTACTCCTTCTGCGTTAGCTACCGACATCAATGCGCTTTCAACCTCTTCACCGATAACATGTTCTCCGAATGCTGATATAAAATGCTTGATTCTGCCCGTAACCAGGATACGATAAGGATTTTTGGATACGAACTTTACCGTATCACCGATGCTGTATCCCCATAAGCCGGCGCTGGTATTTAATATGATCGCATAGTTTTTGTCCAGCTCGACGTCTTGCAACGATATTCTGGTTGGATTTTCATTATAATATTCATCAGAAGGGATAAACTCATAGAAAATACCCGCATCTACAAGCAAAAGAAGCCCGTTATCTTTCTGGCTATCCTGAAAAGCAATGAATCCTTCGGATGCCGGATAGGTTTCAATGGAATCGATCTTACGGCCGATGCTTTCCTCCAGTTTGGCACGATAAGGCTCAAAATTCACCCCTCCGTAAACAAACAGGCTCAGATTCTTAAAAATATCTTTAATCTTTTTACCGCCTGATTTTGCTGACAGCCTGTCGTAATACATCTGGATCCAGGGTGGAATTCCGGAGATCAGGCGCATATCTTCATTGATAGTCTCATCAACAATAGCATCTACCTTTTGCTCCCAGTCTTCAATACAGTTGGTTTCATAAGAAGGAAGCCGATTTTTTTGAAGGTATTTAGGGACATGATGAGCTACAATGCCTGATAAACGTCCTGTGGCAATACCGGCCTTAATATCCAGCACAGGGCTTCCCTGCAGAAAGATCATCTTGCCATCAATAAAATCAGTTTTACCGGTTTCATGAATATAACACAGCAGGGCATTCCGGGCAGCTTTAACATGTTCAGGCATGGATTCCTTTGAAATGGGAATATATTTTGTACCCGAGGTTGTTCCGGAAGTTTTAGCAAAATAAGCAGGTTTTCCGGGCCATAATACATCCGGCTCGCCTTTTACTACGCGGTCCACATACGTGCGAAGTTCCTCATAATCGCGTACCGGCACATTCTTTTTAAAGTCAGAATACGTTGAAATTTTATCGAAATGATGATCTCGTCCGAATGCCGTATTCTTAGCTTTATTTACAAGTTGTTTTAAAACGGTGTTCTGAGCGGAAACTGCATTATTCTTCCACTTGTCCATCTGCCAAACCACAATAGCCGCAAAAGGCTTACTCAGAGCAGCTTTTAATCCCATTAGTTAGCCTGATTTTCAATCAAAACATCCTCCTCATCCGTGTAACTGTTCACCATATGACGATACGAAATAATGATCATAAGGATAGAAAAAGGAAAAGTAAAAAACAACCCCACAAATAAGGCCAGAGCGCCCAGGATATTGATCCCCAAAATGATCGCAAACATCCCGAAAAGAAACCAGAAATTGCCCTTGGTTAAGGTCCAGCTCTGACTGATAGATTCCGTTGCACCCGATTCCTGATCAACAATAAAACATAATGAGAAGCACAACCTGATGGTAAAATAGATCAGGGGAATTGCAATAAGAATAAACACCGGAACCAGTTCCCAGCTAAAAGGATTGGCGGGATCTATTTCTATTTCCGGAGAATTTAAAAAGTAAATGGCAGCTATGATCGCGATCAAAACGACTGCAACCAAACCAATAATGAGTTTAACCAGCACAAAATTAAATGCTTTCAGAAGATTTGGCACGAAGTCAGGGAATTCAGGATCTCCGTCATCATCAATCAGTTTAAAAAACACCTGGTACATGGCCACGGATATAAAAGCATCTGCCAGGTTAATCAGTATATTTTGAATCAACGCCATCGAAGCAGTCGCTTCCCCCAGCAACACACCTAATATGGTGGTTATAATGAACATGGTTACAAAATAAATCGCAGTAAAACCGAGAATTATCCATACATTCTTTTTAGCGATGGTCCAGGCGTCCGCCATCACTTCATTAACCGAAAAAGGCTTGTTCATTTATATTAAGCTTGTTTTAAAATTATACGTTTCCAAAAATCCTGCATAAAACCTAAGCCATAGGCGGTTAATTGTACGAAGGCAGCTATTATGCTCAAAAATGCAACTTTTGCTGATTTGTTTACAGTTAATGAGTGAAAAAATATCAACATTATATATATAATCAGTAAAGTATTCATAATGAATGCAATAGACATTAAAAATAAGTTTACAAGTATAGCCAATAGCAGAAATAATGTAAATGCTGCCGGGAAGAAATGTACATGCTTAAGTTCAGATGGAAAAAAGCGATAGATATTTATTCGGGCTCTTCCAAAGAAATGCAATTGCTTATAAAATTGTTTGAAATTTGTTCGCCGTTTGTGATAAACAACCGCATGAGGGATCAATCCTACTTTAAAGCCGGCTTTATGAATACGAATACTATATTCAATATCCTCACCAAGCCTAGTTAAGATAAATCCACCGACCTTTTCCCATACTTCACGCGAAACACCCATATTAAAACTTCTTGGATGAAACTGCCCGCCTAAATTTTTCTTATTTCCTCGTATACCACCTGTAGTAAAGGGGGATGTCATTGCATAACTGATAGCCTTTTGGATGGGCGTAAAGGATTTATGCGCTGCATCCGGCCCACCATAAGCATCCAGATCATATTCATACAGGTAATTCTTCACCGTTTCGAGATAACTGGCAGGAATTAAGCAATCCGAATCAAAAATGATAAAATAATCACCCCTGGCACGCTCAAACCCATAATTCCTGCTGAACCCCTGCCCTTCATTCTCCTTATAAAAATAATGGATATCCAGTTTATCAGCGTAGGTATTTACAATTGCACGTGCATCCTCTTTTGAACCGTCTTCAATGATCAGAACTTCAAACTGCGTATAGGTTTGCCGGGTTAAGGTTTCCAGCAATTCATCAATCTCTTGCGGCCGGTTATAAAGGGGAATTATTATGGAGAAGAACATTGGGTTAATTTGTCAATTTGCTAATGTGCTAATGTGATTGTCGAAACGCATAAACATCTTCCAACCTAATAAAGGATAATTTGTCAATTTGCTAATGTGCTAATATGCTGATTGTCGAAACGCATAAACATCTTCCAACCTAACATAGGATAATTTGTCAATTTGCTAATGTGCTAATGTACTGATTGTCGAAAAGCATATACATCTCCCAACCAAACATGTGGTTAATATTTCAATTTTTTAATATAATAATCTGCTATTTAGTTGATTTGTCAATTTGCTAATTTGTTAATTTTGTGATGTGTCATAAAAACTCCATTAGCTTATTGGCAAATTGCCACATTTGCACATTGACTCATTGACAAATTTCCACATTGACAGATTTGCACATTATCACATTGCCACATTGACAAATTTGCACATTAAATAGTCCTTTCGATCTGATATGAATTACGCTCGGGTGAGTTACGCGACACCAGTTCTGCAATAAATCCGGTGAGGAATAGTTGAAAACCTACAATAATGGCTACCAGCGCAATATAAAACAGGGGCTGATCGGTAACATTCCGGTATTTAGCATGATTGGCAATATCAATAAGTTTATCAGTAATGAGTCCGATAGTTATGATGATCCCGGCAGAAAAGCTCAATACCCCCATGGTGCCAAAAAAATGCATTGGACGTTTGGCAAATTTGCCTACAAAAAATATGGAAAGGAGATCCAAAAACCCGTTTACAAACCTGCTGAATCCAAATTTGGTAGTTCCGTATTTTCTGGCGCGGTGTTCAACAACCTGCTCGCCGATTTTTTTAAACCCCGCCCATTTGGCAATAACCGGAATGTAACGGTGCATTTCACCATATACTTCTATATTCTTAACTACTTCCTTTCGGTAAGCTTTTAGTCCGCAGTTAAAATCATGCAGGTTTTTGATGCCAGACATGCTTCGGGTGGCAGCGTTAAATAATTTTGTAGGTACTGTTTTGGTAATAGGATCATACCTTTTTTGCTTCCATCCGGAGATAAGATCATATTTCTCTTCCTTTATCCGCCGGTACAGTTCAGGTATTTCATCCGGACTATCCTGCAGGTCGGCATCCATGGTAATCACCACATCACCCTGAGCAGCCTCGAAGCCGACATTTAAAGCGGCAGATTTCCCATAATTCCTTCTGAATTTTATACCCCGGACATGATGGTCTGATTGCTTTATTCCTTCAATTACACTCCATGAATCATCATTGCTTCCATCATCAATAAGCAAAATTTCATAACTGAAATTATTCTTATCCATTACAGATTTAATCCACGCAGTCAATTCCGGCAATGATTCTTCTTCGTTATATAAGGGTACAACTACCGAAATATCCATTTATTTATTGTTGTTCTGTATTTTCTAAAGGTCAAAGGTAAAAATATCCACCCAATTTTATTCAGTGAGCTGATTTAATGGCTGGCACTTTTAGAATAAGCTATACGGTCATCCTGACGTCCTCGAAGGGATTCTTAACCGGTTTATTTGACTACCCACCCGCACAGTCTTCGAGAGCCTCGGACTGACTTTCCACCAATACACTCAGATCTGATTACCCTCACACTGCCTCTCTCTAACCATTCATTATAGTAGGGATTATTATTGTTCTGCATTCAAAAATATGGGGCGCTCTTTTTTAAAGATTGCAGCAAAAATCAATGACATAATAAACCCCGTTAATATTGAAATCCCCAATCCTTTAAAAACATCAGCTAAGGAAGGATTAAACTGTTTTTTTAAACTCTCCTCAACTTTTTCAATTGTAGAGTCAATTTTTTCCTGATCCATACCGATACTTTCATAAGTGGAAGACAACCCATTTACAACATATCCGGATATTTTTTCATAAGCCCCAGGCTCTATGAATTTATAGAATATCGCATTGCCGATAGTGGTTATCAGTCCGGAAACAACTGCCATCAAAAAAATACCTTTTAACGCTTCCTTAAAACTCCAATAGCCTCCAACTTTTTTCCGCAAATCAAAGGTAAAGAAAATGTATACCCCTAAAAGAAAAACCATTACTCCAATGCCGTAGAACGTAGAACCCATCAATGAAGGCATTACATAATATGTAAGAACACCAATTGTGAGAGAAATTACACCTACAGTTATCCCGTTTGTAGTGGCCGCTTTATTAAGATTTTCATTCGGACCTTTCATAACTCATGTTTTTTTAGTTAATAATTAGTTAGCAGAGTATATACAGCAGCGTCAAAAGAAGGGCTCTGGCTACATCTTTTAAATTCCTCAATATCTTCCTTACCTGGCTTTTGCTCATAGAAAAAGCTCATCATGGGATAAAACAACTCCCTGAGTTCTGATTCTTCATCTAATTTATGAGCTATTCGCGAAATTTCTTCATATGAACTCTCAATCAATATCTGGTTAGCAATAACATCTTCATAAATCCGGTGTTCATCCTGGAATTCATCTTCCTCAACAAGTAAAAATTCCTTCAGATAATCATCAAGTTCGGGCTCTATTTCTTCATCATCACATTCACGCAGATAAAGTAACACATTCAGTAATTCGGTTCCCCTATCCAGTGTATCATCTTCAATTTTCTCCCATTCCGGCGAGTCCAGGTAGTCTTCCTCCAGTTTTTTCACGTCTTCAGTGAAAAAATTAATAAGCAAAAGATCAAAGTAAACTTCGCGAAGCGGATCAAACCGGGGATTATGATCAAAAGCATTATCCAGCCGGTTAACTTTTTTAAGGAAATCCTCTTCTGAGTTAAAAACCTCTTCTAGTAATAGGAAAAAACTGGTTGGGGATATATTCTCTTCCCGGGCAAATTGCTCAAGGGAATGATTCAGGGCATTCAATACTCGTTGATCCATATTGTTTAAGGTATAAAAACCTGTCCGTTATTACAAACGAATATAACTTTTCCTTTAAGTTTCTGGTTAATTAAGGGCGAATTCGATGATCTTGAATGATTTGTATCCGCATTAAATTCCCATTCTGCATTGGTATCAAAAACTACAAACTCTGCAAGCGCGCCATCCTTAAGGTCTGGCATAGGCACCGATAATATTCTTCTTGGTGCAACCGCCAATTTCTCCACGATAACTTCAGGAGTTAACTTTGCCTTTAAAGCAAGGGGCAGTACGGTTTGAAGTCCGATGATTCCATAAGAGGCAATTTCAAATTCTACATCCTTAAATTCGATTTCATGAGGTGTATGCTGCGAAACTATGGCATCAACAGTCCCATCTTTCAAACCATTTAATAAAGCTTTTATATCGTCCTTTGTTCTGAGCGGTGGTTTAACCTTATAATTACTGTTAAAACCCGCCAGCTCCTCATCATTAAACACCAGGTTATGTGCTGCAACATCGCAGGTAACCTGAATTCCTTTTTTCTTAGCCTCCCTGATCAGTTCAACACTGCCACGGGTAGAAATAGTGCTGAAATGTATGGGAGCATCATTATACTCAGCAAGATAAAGGTCACGAGATATAACCATTTCCTCTGCCAGAGCAGGAATACCTTTCAGCCCCAGAAGTGTACTCATTACTCCTTCATTCATCTTTCCCTTGCCGGCAATAGAACTGTCTTCAGGATTAGAGAATATCAACCCGTTAAAGCCTTTTGCATAAAGCAAAGCCCGGCTCATCAACCCTGAATCTGTAACAGGCCGGTTCCCATCGGTAAATGCCCGCGCACCCGATAACGACATATCAAATAACTCCGCCAGATCTTTTCCTTCGCGACCTTTGCTTAATGCCCCGATCGGGTAAATATTTACAATACCTCCACGCGCCCTGTTAACAATAAATGAAACTTCTGCTTTTGAATGAATAGGAGGCTCTGTATTGGGCATAACGGCTACACCGGTAAATCCGCCTGAAGCAGCGGCCCTGGATCCGGTTTCAATATCTTCCTTAGTTTCCAACCCCGGCTCACCAAGATTTGCATTCATATCCAGAAATCCCGGAGCAAGAAACTGACCGCTCATATCGATTACTTCTGCATTATCAGCAGTGAGTTTAGCCCCTACAGTTATCTTTCCATCATTAATTAGAACATTAACGGTTTTGTTATTAAACTCACTGCCAGGGTAAAGAATGGTAACGGAGCGAAGCAAGTAGGATTTTTTCATTAGAATATAATTGTTTTTTAAAGGAAATGAAGCTATCATGAGCATATTCATCGCTGTTTGTGATCGGTATGCTCATGATGGTTTCATTTAAGTGTTTATCGTTTTTGATGGGAATTTGTTATAAAAACGGATCAGCACAATTTCTGCAGCCAGAAATAACAGCGCTAAAATAAGGCAAACTTTCCATAACTGTGTACCATAGTTGGCCGACTTTATCGAATTCTGAACCGAACCGCGATCAGGCTTTAAAACTTCTGCTTTGCTGTCTGGGAATTTCGCCTCAATCTCTTTATCAGAAGCATAACTCAAATCTGATTCAGTGCGGTTATCATTATAAGACAATACGGCAAGCAAGCTATCGCCCTTTGTTAAATTATAATTACCAGTTTTCTTAATCTGATCAGCCAGATATACCGAAGTTGTATTTTCAAGTTGTTTTATATCAGGGATAGCCTCAAATCCTGATCCGCGAAGTTTAAGAGTTTGATTATTGCCGAGGGTTATCTTTTCAGTTTCAACCAACTGGTCACGCCCTAAGGTATAGAACAATCGCTGGCCGCGCAGGCTTAGCAACGCAGTTTGAAACATTAACGGAACAAAAACAGAATGACGTACCAGGTTGCTGCTTTCCTCATTAAGCGGAGCAGCTGATAAATAGACCCGCCCTTTGCCCGAAGGGTATTCGGCAAAGAATGTCCGCCGACCCGGCAGCTCAAGAATACTCTTCCTGTTTGTATTACTGCGGTTACTGTATTGAAGATATGTTTTAGCTACCGGAAGCTCCAGGTTTGATGGCACACGTTCAAAAACGCCGCTGAATACCGGATGCTGCACATTCATCAGAGTTACCTTTGTTTCAGCGGTTACTACAGTTTCCGGCACATCGGCATTAAGATTTTGCAGCAATGAACTCAGGGTACTCTGGGCACCGGTTAAGGAGGGAAACACAATAAGACTTCCTCCACTCTTTACATAAGTTGTCAGTTGCTGAATTAAACCGGTTGACAGATCATTCACCTCATTTAAAATGACAAGCGGATACGTACTCAACCGGCTGTAATTGACATTGCCGGCGGGTGTGTTCTGAAGCTGAAAGAATTGATCTGATCTGTAAACTGCCTGAAGATAAGCGCTTGGGACACCACCATTAATACTTAATACCGGTAGTTTATCGCTGATCTTAAACGAGAAATAAAAACGGTCGTCGAATATGATCGGATAGTCGTTTATGCTGATCTCGCCGGTCTGCCAGCCTCCACTTAAACCGCTGAATGAAAGTGTATCAATTGCTGAACCACGGGCAGGTATTGAGATGCTGCCAAGTGCTTTCTGTTTATTATTAATAGTTAGCTTTACAGGTATCCGTTGCGCATCCTGATCGGAATTATTACGCAATTTTACCACCAGATGCTCTGTTTGACCGGGGCGGTGAACCGGGCCTGTAAACCACACTGAATCCACTGAAACATTCGGAAGCTCGTTCGCTTTTAACTTTACAGGTCGTACAGTAATGCCGGTATCTACCTTTACCGGAGAGTTTCCAAGTAAATTTTTCTGAAAATCCGATATCAGGTAAATCGTCTTTGTTGAGTTTGGTTCTGAAGCAAAAACTTCTGTCTGACGGTTAACGATCTGCCCTATATTACGGTTATTACTGCTTATCTTCACTTCTTCAACAGCATTCAGAAAGTCTTCATAGCCTAATAACCGCTGATGCCGGCCTTCAAAATCATTGGTGAGTAACTGAAACCGGGCGTTCAGGCTGTAAGCAGAAGCAATTTCTTTAGCCCTGCGCTTTGCCTCATCAAGCAATGTCCCCTCTTTACTCACGGTTTCCATACTATAGGAATTATCAATATAAACACTGATAACCTGCACCTGGGAGTTACCAGAGCTATTCTTATCAGCGATATAGGGTTTTGCAAAAGCCAGAACCATGAAAACAATGGCCAGTATTCTTGCCAGGAGGACGAGCCTGTTCTTTATTTTTTGACGTGATGATGTTTGTTGCTCAACAGCTTTGAGAAACTTCACATTGCTGAAGTATACTTTTTTAAACCTCCTGAAATTGTACAGATGAATAATAACCGGAATAATGACAGCTGTCAGGGCAAAAAGAAATCCGGGATACAGGAAATTCATTAAAATCCAAAATTAAGAATTATTCTTATGAAGACAAACATGATATGCACGCATAGCAAAATAATCAGAATAGAAATTAAGCACAAAAAATTCTGTTTTTTTACCATCTATTTTTATCTTTGCACACCTGATTGTTAGTCGGGACCGAGATATGCTAAACTTTTTCACTCATTACGTACATTTCCATCATCGCCATGTGGCGATGGGATAATATGTATGTTTCTACGTGAAACTGTTGTTTAAAGTATATAAGTTGGTCAGATTAATAAAAACAAAGTGAAAACACTCAAAATTGCTATCCAGAAATCGGGTAGATTAAACGAAAAATCAGTAGAGCTTCTTAAAAATTGCGGCTTAAGCTTCGAAAACTATAAAAGCTCCTTAATATCCACCGTTTCTAACTTCCCGCTCGAAATCCTTTTTTTACGTGATGACGATATCCCTGAATATGTTCAGGATGGGATTGCTGATCTTGGAATAGTTGGTGAAAATGTAATCAGCGAAACAGAAGTTGAAGTACGTTTCCTTCAAAAATTGGGCTTCGGCAAATGTACCCTTAAAATTGCTATTCCAAACGAAAGTAACTTCCAGTCACTCGGCGATCTGGAAGGTTCTGCAATTGCAACATCTTACCCGGTCATACTTCAGAAATTTTTAAATCAGAACAAAATCAAGGCTGAGATACGGACCATTTCAGGATCGGTAGAAATCTCTCCCGGTCTGGGGTTAAGTAATGCAATTTGTGATATCGTTTCAACCGGAGGCACATTAAAAAGTAACGGACTTCGCCCTTTTGCCGATGTGCTTTCCTCGGAAGCAGTTTTGATCGGGCGAGATGGAATCGA
Source organism: Sphingobacteriaceae bacterium (assembly GCA_036402155.1). Classification (GTDB taxonomy): domain Bacteria; phylum Bacteroidota; class Bacteroidia; order Sphingobacteriales; family Sphingobacteriaceae; genus DASWTL01. Next base: position 17,498 of record DASWTL010000372.1, read on the forward strand.
ATCCAATCCACTGGTTCTCGAACTGATTCAACGGGTACAATCTGTACTGCGTGCCAAGGAAACTAAATACGTGGTACTGAATGTCGAGAAGAAAAATATAGACGCTATTACTTCATTACTTCCCGGAGTAAAAAGTCCGACTGTAGTTCCACTTGCAGAGGAAGGCTGGGTGGCTGTTCATACGGTTATTCAGGAAAAGGATTTTTGGGATAAAATCAACAACCTGAAGGCGGCCGGCGCGCAGGGAATAGTGGTACTCCCGATAGAAAAAATTATCATTTAAGGCAAAACAGCGTATTAACCTTTAGTTAATTTAAAAGTATATAATGCTTAAAATCTGCATCTTAAAAGAATCTTCTAAACAAGAAGTTGAAGATTTATGCAAGCGCAACACCGATGAAGCCAATACGATAACAGATCGTGTTTCGGACATCATCTCAGCTGTTAAAACCGATGGTGACAAAGCGCTACTACCCTTCGCCAAGCAGTTTGATAAGATTGAGATCGATAAGTTATATCTGGATGGAGCTGACTTAACCCGGCTGGCATCAGCAGTTGAAGATAAGGAAAAACAGGCGCTTGATCTGGCTTATGAGAATATTAAAAGGTTCCATTTGCCGCAGCTTAAGGCAGAGGATAAGATAGAGACTATGCCAGGCGTTAACTGCTGGAGAGAAGCACGGGCAATTGAGAAGGTGGGACTCTATATACCTGGTGGCAGTGCCGTTCTTCCAAGTACTTTTCTTATGCTGGGGATACCTGCACGAATTGCAGGATGCCATGAAATTGTAGTTTGCACTCCTCCTCAATCGGATGGAAGTATTAATAAATACATTGCATACTGCGCACAGCTTCTTGATATTAAACGCATCTACCTGGTGGGTGGCGCTCAGGCCGTTGCCGCCATGGCTTATGGTACTGAAACCATCCCAAAGGTCGACAAGATATTCGGACCGGGAAATCAGTATGTAACCAAAGCCAAAACGATCATCCAATCAAGCACAAATACGGCAATAGATATGCCTGCCGGTCCTTCAGAAGTCCTGGTACTGGCAGATGATAGTGCAACACCCGCATTTATAGCGGCAGATCTGCTGGCGCAGGCGGAACACGGACCTGACAGCCAAAGTGTTTTAGTCACCACTTCAAGCAAAATTTTAGATGAAACATTGCAGGAATTAGAGATACAGATTAAAGAATTGCCCAGGGCGGAAATTGCAGCACGGGCATTATCAGGATCTTTTGCAGTAAAAGTAGATACGATCGAGGAAGGTTTATCCTTCAGTAATCAATATGCTCCAGAACATCTTATACTTGAGGTGAATGAATGGGAAAAGCTATTGCCTTTAATCTCAAATGCAGGATCGGTTTTTGCCGGACATTATACACCTGAGAGTGCCGGAGATTATGCTTCCGGAACCAACCATACTCTTCCCACAAGCTCCTATGCACGAGCTTATTCAGGAGTTTCAGTTGATTCTTTTGTTAAGAAGATCACTTTTCAGCATATTACCAATCAGGGTATCCAAAATTTAGGGCCAACTGTTGAGATCCTTGCAGAACTTGAAGGATTATCAGCACATAAAAATGCGGTGAGCGTCCGGTTAAACTCTAAATCCTATAGTCAACTTCAAAGCATAATCATGGAAAAAAGAGAACAATATTATAGCAAGCCAGATGGCAATTCCTGCTTCCGGGGACTGGATGGACTGCTTAGGGAAAATATAAAGAACCTTACCCCCTATTCTTCTGCAAGAGACGAATTCACGGGAGAAGCATCGGTTTATCTTGATGCGAATGAAAATAGTTTTGGTTCGCCGTTAACGACAAATTACAATCGCTATCCTGATCCATTACAATCAGAAGTAAAAAAGCGTCTGAGTACCATAAAAGGTGTCCCTCCGCAAAATATCTTCCTGGGTAACGGAAGCGATGAGGCTATAGACATCCTGTTCAGGGCATTCTGCCGGCCAGGCATTGATAATGTAATCACCGTGCCTCCTACCTATGGAATGTACGAAGTATCTGCGAATATTAATGATGTGGAAATCAGGAAGGTTCATCTTACGCCTGACTTTCAGCTTAACCTGGAAGGAATAGCTGAAGCGATAGATGAGAATACTAAACTGATATTTATCTGCTCGCCTAATAATCCAACCGGCAACTCCATAAACAGGGATGATATTGAAACTGTACTGGTAAATTTTCCTGGCCTTGTGGTTATTGACGAAGCATATATCAATTACGCCCGTCAGAAAACATTTATACAGGAATTAACTGAGTATGCCAACCTGGTTGTTTTGCAAACGCTGTCTAAGGCATGGGGACTTGCTGCTCTTCGTATTGGGATGGCATTTGCAAGTGAAGAGATCATTGAGGTTTTCAATAAAGTAAAGCCGCCATACAATATCAATGAGGCATCACAGCAGCTGGCACTGGAAGCTCTGGAAAATGTCACCCAGGTGAATGAATGGATTAAAGAAACCATCCAGGAGCGTGAAAAACTGGTTGGAGAACTGGTAAAACTGCAAATAGTTATCAAAATATTTCCATCCGACGCTAACTTCGTACTTGTTAAAATGACAGATGCCAGGGGTATTTATGAGCATCTTGTTAATGATGGAATCATAGTACGCGACCGCTCCAAAGTAACACTATGCGAAGGGTGTTTAAGGATCACAATCGGAACAAAATTGGAGAACAAAATTTTACTTAAAGCTTTACAAAATTATAAATGAAGAAGGTTTTATTCATTGATCGCGACGGAACTTTAATTATTGAGCCGCAGCCTGATCTGCAGATCGATTCTCTTGAAAAACTTGAATTTCTGCCGTATGCAATCTCATCCTTAAAAAAACTGGTCGATTTTGGTTATGAGCTGGTAATGGTTACCAACCAGGATGGTCGCGGAACCAGTTCTTTTCCTGAAGAAAACTTCCAAAAGCCAC
>DASWTL010000373.1:0-4075 GCA_036402155.1 Sphingobacteriaceae bacterium
AGACATTTTTTCGCGGCGCTCATTTCTGGCTCCCGCTACTTTAGGCGCGGATGCAGCAGCTTCCGGTTTCTGTGGTGCTTGCGGAGCAGCTTCAGGTTTTTTACCGGCTTCGGCCTTTAAGGCGTCTTCCTTGGTGATCCGGCCACCAACACCACTACCATCAACACCTGATGGTTCAATACCTTTTTCTGCAAGTATCTTCGCAGCGGATGGAGAAGGGCTTCCGGCAGCATAGGTGGAGGCTTTATCACTTTGAACAGAAGCTTTTTCTTCAGGTTTCGCTTCCGGTTTTTCTGCTTTAACTGGTTTAGCTTCAGCTCCGGCAGCACCACCTTCCTCAATGGTGCAAACTACATCGCCAATTGCTAATGTATCGCCTTCTTTTGCTATAGTTTTTAAAGTTCCGGCTTTTTCTGCTGTTAATTCAAAGGTTGCTTTGTCTGATTCTAACTCAGCAATTACCTCATCCATTTCAACGGCATCACCATCTTTTTTAATCCAGCTGGATAAAGTAACTTCTGAAATGGACTCGCCTACCGGCGGAACTTTTATTTCTAAGCTCATAGTATTTGGTTATGGTTTAATTAATCGACTTTTACCGCTTTATTTGTTGTGCTCTCAACCATCTCTTTAACTTCTGCACCGGCCTTATCCTCAAATGCTCTTCCTACTATCTTGAGCTGTTGAGTGACATGTTTTTTTGCATATCCTGTCGCGGTACTGCTGCTTTCCTTACGTGAGATCAGTTCAAAATTAAATTCTGAATCACGGAACTTCCGACACAGGAATGGCCATACACCCATATTTTCCGGTTCTTCCTGAACCCACACATACTCATGCGCATGTTTGTATTTCTTCTTTATTTCTTTTAATTCCTGATAAGGCAGAGGATAAAGTTGCTCTAACCGGATTATGGCAATATCTTTTCTTTTATCTGCCTGCTGTTTTTCAAGCAGGTCATAGTACATCTTACCGGAGCAGAATAAAATCCGCTTTACATCACCTGCCTTTGCATAATTATCATCTATGACAGACCTAAACCCTCCTTTGGTGAATTCATCAATATGACTCATGCATTCAGGACTGCGCAGTAAACTTTTTGGTGTAAAAATGATCAGTGGCTTTCTGAAGCCGCGTTTCAGCTGTCTGCGTAATATATGGAAGAAATTTGCCGGTGTTGTACAATTAGCAATCTGAATATTATTATCGGCACAAAGCTCCATAAAACGCTCAATTCTGGCTGATGAGTGCTCTGGCCCCTGTCCTTCATAACCATGCGGCAATAACATTACAAGACCATTTGAACGCTGCCATTTTGTTTCAGCGCTGGCTATAAACTGGTCGATAATAATTTGAGCGCCATTGAAGAAATCACCAAACTGTGCTTCCCATATGGTTAATGAATACGGGTTAGCCAAAGCATATCCATATTCAAAACCCAATACGCCATATTCTGAAAGGTGCGAGTTGTAGATGTCAAATTTCGCACCATTTGACAGCTGCGCCAATGGAACATATTCTTCCTCACTGTTTTCCAGTGTTAGTACGGCATGACGGTGGGAGAACGTTCCCCGTTCTACATCCTGTCCGCTTAAACGAACGCGTAAACCTTCTTCGATCAGGGTTCCATAAGCCATTAACTCGCCCATTGCCCAATCGAATACCTTTGTATCCCTTACCATTTTGCGCCGCTCAACAAACAGCTTTTGTATCTTACGGAAAAACGCTTTATCGGATGGGAGGGTAGTGATCTTGTTAGCAATATCAAGGAACATTTCTTCCGAAACTGCTGTATCTGCTTTGGCATATACTTCATCTTCAGATGCCAGATGCAGGCCTTCCCAGGCGCCGCCAAAATCAGAATGGGCTTTTGAATAGCCATTTTCCTCTTTCGACTCATTCAACCTTTCCTGAAGTAAAGCACGAAAATCCTTTTCCATTTCTTTCGCCAGACTGGCATCCACGCTGCCCTGCTCCATCAGTTTCTTGTTATATATTTCCCTTGGATTAGGATGGCTTTCTATTGCCTTATACAAAAGCGGCTGAGTAAATTTAGGCTCGTCTGATTCATTATGCCCGTAGCGGCGATAGCAAAGCAGATCAATGAATACATCGTTATGATATCTCTGGCGATATTCCACTGCCATATTGATAGCATAGATCAAAGCCTCTACATCGTCCCCGTTTACGTGAAAAACAGGAGACAAAGTAACTTTGGCAATATCTGTACAGTATGTGGATGAACGCGCATCTTTAAAATTGGTTGTAAACCCTACCTGGTTGTTAATTACCAAATGGATTGTTCCACCTGCTTTATACCCATCCAGTGTAGCCATCTGAAGCACTTCGTATACAATGCCCTGGCCGGCAATAGAAGAGTCGCCATGGATCAGGATAGGAGCAATACGATTTGCATCACCATCATATTTAAAATCCATTTTAGAGCGCGCCATCCCTTCAACAACCGGAGCTACTGCTTCCAGGTGTGACGGATTTGGACACAGGCTTAAATGGATTGATTTACCCATATTGGTCTCTATATCAGTAGAGAATCCCAGGTGGTATTTAACGTCACCTCCGAAAGGTGTACCTTCATCGTAACCTTTTCCTTCAAACTCAGAGAAAATATCTTTATATGTTTTACCCATAATATTGGCCAGGACGTTTAACCTGCCCCGATGGGCCATACCGATTACAAATTCTTCAATACCAAGATCAGCTCCTTTTTGAATAACTGAATCTAAAGCGGGGATAAGACTTTCGGCCCCTTCCAATGAAAATCTTTTCTGACCCAGGAATTTAGTTCCCAGAAAATTCTCAAATACTACGGCTTCATTTAACTTTTTAAGGATACGCTTTTTTATCTCAATGGAAAATTCCGGGGTATTCCGTTCCACCTCCATCCGACGCTCCAGCCATGATATCTTTTCCGGGTCGCGGATGTAACGATACTCTGCACCGATTGACTGGCAATAGGTCTGCGTTAACAACGCAAGGATATCCCGCAGTTTAGCAGGACCAATACCCACTTCAACTCCGGCATTAAAAACCACGTCCAGATCCTGTTCTGTTAACCCAAATGTTTGAAGAGAAAGATCCGGTGAATAACTTCTGCGCTCACGAACGGGATTCGTTTTGGTAAACAAGTGTCCGCGTGTCCGATATCCATTGATCAGGTTTAAGACATTTATTTCCTTTAAAAAATGTTTGGGGGTTTCGGCTTCTGCGGGACTTACTCCTGCTTCTGCGCTGCGCCCAAAATCAAATCCCTCGAAAAATTTCCTCCAGCCAAAATCCACTGATTCGGCGTCTTCTTTATATAATTGATATAACGAATCTATATATGTTGCGTCGGCATTACTGATATACGACAAATTATCCATTTGAACTAATTCTTAAAACGGAACAAAAATAAGAGTTTCGATAGTAAAAAACGGGTAAAAATGAATTCTAATTTTTGAGAAGTGCAGTAATACCTTTTATTGGTGAGAATTCGCATTAAGTTTCCTGATTTATATTATAAATAAGATATTCCCCTATTCTTAATCACCAATAAAATTTGTAGCTTTATATAACTGATCCTGACTTAATTAATAACCTCTTATTACCATAAAATATGAAATCAGTTAAACATATTCTTCAAAACAAGCCATCCGGCATAATTGCAGTAAATGAAACATCTTCAGTTTATGAGGCATTGGAAGTAATGATGCTGAATAACATCAGTGCCCTGGTAATTATGGAAAATGATGTTCTCACAGGAATTTTTACGGAACGCGATTATGCCCGGAAGATCATTTTACAGGGAAGATTATCCAAAGAAACGCTCATTAAAGATGTAATGACGGAAAATCCCATTACGGTGACTCCCGAGACCACCATCAGCGACTGCATGAATCTGATCACGGACAAGCATATTCGGCATCTGCCGGTAACTGATAAAGGTGTAGTTATTGGAATGGTTTCAATAGGCGATGTGGTAAAAACGATCATCCAGGAACAGGAACAAACTATTCAACAATTGGAAAGCTATATCACCAGTTAATTAGCTGCTCTTGTTAAAACATTTTACCAG
>DASWTL010000374.1:0-12743 GCA_036402155.1 Sphingobacteriaceae bacterium
CTGGAGAAGTATTTTCTCGTCCTTAACCATTGATGAAAAATTAATTAAAAAAGAACTTACTAGAATAGATAAGGATAAAATTCACTAACATATGGGTACATCAATCAGTCAACCTTCGTCGAGGAACACGAATTGGAGTCCAGTTCACGCTGGATATCAAAATCGATTTATTCCAGAGATAAGAATTATCAATGAAATATGGAGAGCCTGTGAGAATGATAACACGCCAGTGTCAAATATATTAAAAGACGATGCTATCTATAAATGCTTTGAATCTGTGAAGACTTCGAATAACTTTCAGCAAGCATTGGAGAAATTCAATTCAGAAATTTTGAGGAATAAAACTAATAGCATTACAGCAGAGTTTGCAAAACGCGTGATTCCCAAATGCTATCAAACAGATGAACCTGTTAAAGCGTGGGCCTCGAATTTTTTTGCAGAAGTTACTAATTATATCGTTTCTAGAGACACGTCAGGATTTGTTGGCGAGAAGTACAGAAATAGAACTGTTGGTGAGTTAATTGAATTCAAAAATAGCTTATCACAAAAAGTATCCCATATAGTCAGTTCTTTAGACATGCAAGTGAATAACAAATCCGATTGGAATAAATTGGTTGATCTTTCCATAAAGACATTAAAATCAGCTAGAGAGTGAAGCAAGTAAGCATAATGATTGGGGAGTTAGCGAATGGCAAACAAGTCCATCTATCTCCAGGTAAGAATCTTTATACGGGAATAAATAAGTTTATTGATGAATTTGGGGAGGTAAATTCTTTAGAAGAAGACCTTTTTAATCTTTCGTCAGGAATTTTCGCGTCAGACCTTGCAGTGAAACGAGAGGAAAGAGAGCATTATGTGCGAGATATTTCGATATCAATCGAGGTTGTAAACTTACATCTCTTTGAACGTGTCAAGGACGACCTTGAGCATGCTCTATATGTGGTAAGCAAGGACAATTGGTCTATCAATTTCATACAAAAGAAGGGAACGCCAACTGTGGATTTTGAATGGCAGCATAAAGAAGGAGCTACCCTACTTTTTTCTGGTGGAATAGATTCAATGTGCGCCGCATCCGAATTTGCTAATTCCAATAAGGACTTAGTTCTCGTGAGTCATAATTCACACGCAAATCATGTCGTCGATAATTGCCAAAGAAATGTACACGCTACACTAGAACGATATTACAGTAAGGTAATTAGACACATTCATATCAAAGTTTATGGCAGAAATCAGACAGGATATCCGTTTCCAAAGGACGATTTGAGAGAAAATACCCAGAGAACTAGGTCATTTCTATTTCTATCGTTAGCCGCATTAATCACCAGGCGCAGTAACTTCAATAAAATCCTCTACATGGCCGAAAATGGGCAATTCGCGATACATCTCCCTCTAAACTCTGCTAGAGTGGGCCCATTTTCGACGCATACTGCCGACCCTGAGTTTGTAGCATTGGTTGAGAAAATTTTCAAGACTCTATTGTCAAATCCGGACTTTAAAATTCATAACCCTTTTTTATATAAAACTAAAGCGGAGGTGTTTTCATTACTACCCCAAAAATTGAAAGAAGAAGCAAAAGTGTCTGCAAGTTGCTGGATGATATCTAGAATCCCGGAAAACAAACATTGCGGATATTGCATACCATGCATTTCTCGGCGTATATCACTAGAATACAATTCGATAAACTTTAAAGAGTACCATGTCGATATATTTAAAACAGACATAAACAAGCTAAGTGATACTGATGACAAAAAGCGAAACTTAATAGATTACTTAGAATTTATCACAAAATTCAAAGAAGTTACAGATGCTAATAAGTTCGAGTTGATGTTTGAATTTCCAGAACTTTATAATACATCTTTTGATTCTGATGACGCACTGGATTTATATCGACGGGTAGCGGAACAATCGTTTGAGGTTCTAAAAAAATATCCTAAAATGCAGAAATTACTATGAAAAGTTTCTCAATTACGCAGTTGGAGCAGGCCCGTAAAAATCCAGCAGAATTCGCCAAGCTCCTGAAATCAGGTGGCACGTTAACACAGGGTGGCTTTGGCTATCCTAAATCGTTACGGTGGTTAAACGCTGCGTGCAAGTTTCATATAACCCATCAAATCGCAGATGCAATAAACTGCATTGAAGATGGCTTTATGAGCCGAAAGGATACTTCTAAGAATAGAAAAGAAGTCGCAACTTTCATTGAAGCCTTGCATAATTATGAAGAAGAGATAACTAGACGAAAACTGATTTTGATAAGGAGTAGGGAACTAGTCAATATTCCCTTGAGCCCAACAGTTCGACTTTCAGGGCAAATTCCATTAATATTTATGAATCCATTAGGAGGCTTTCTTGCATTGTTTGTCTCATTACCTAACCAGAACTGGGAAGGTGAGCTTAAGTTTCCAGTAGTACAAGACTACATCGCTAAGACGGTTTTTAATACAGACAGTTCCAATGTTAGTGTAGGCTACGTAGATTATTATTCCGGGACATTTTACGAAACTACTTATTCTGAGGCTGAGCTTACGAGTTTTCGAGAAGAAATAGATAATATTGGCAGAGTTATAACCATTAACTTATAATAGCGTTTACTTAGACAAAACTAAAACACGAGTTATAATAACACACTTTCAATATTTTATCTACGGTTTGTAATTCCAACTATTTAAAACATGCTCTAATAAAATTGCAGAGTAATGAGAGATTTTTTGAAAGGATATAAAAACTAATTATTAGAGAGAAATCTACCTCCCTTAATCCTTTCAGATCGCCGTGAATAACCATATTCATGATGAATCCACTGATCTTCAGCATCATCCAATTCCTGCATTCAAGCCTTTGTCCTAACTCGAAACTACATGAATTAATCTTAATTCTGTTATTAGTGATTTTGATATTGTAAGGGAAATATTTAGGTTTAAAAACTAAACTAATTTTACTTGATATCAAGATCCACTACATGGACGGCAAAAATTTATTCATTGAGTACATAAAACGTAAAAAAGATATAATAATATTTGCTGGAGCAGGGACTTCAATGAATTCTGGTTTACCTTCTTGGGTAGGTTTAACAGAATCTATTTTAAATAAAATAGCAACCCTATTTAATAAACCTGAACTAAAAGGGTTGATAGATCCCATGAAATCGGGCCTAATAACTCCAATTGACGCACTTAAAAATGTTTCGGATAAAGTTTATCGATCTGAAGTCTATAGTGTTATAAGAGAACAGTTGGCTATTGACAATTCTAAAAAACTGGACTTACAAACTAAGTTGTTATCACTTTCATCAAAAATCGTCACAACTAATTATGATCTGGCTTTTGAATCCGCTAGCGATGATAAACTTACAGTAATCACAAATAATAGGCCCGACTTACTTCAAACTCTACATCGTTCTGAGAAGTTTATATTCAAGTTACATGGCGATCAGAAAGATCTCGATCATAGTGTGCTATTTGCAGAAGATTATAAGAAGCTCTATGGGGCTCCGAACGCTTCTACGCAAGAATTAACAAAGCTGTTCACAGATTATACAATTGTTTTTGTTGGAGTTAGCTTTAATGATCCTTATGTTTCGAGTTTATTTGATTTTATTGATACTCTATATGACGGAATAAAAGACAAACATTTTATAATAACTTCAGAAATCAAGTTTGATGATTTTCGGCAATACCTCGTTCCTATAAAAATTTCAGCTTATAATCAAGCTGATGTTTTGGTAGATGAACTCGTTGGCATACGACAATCTGAGAATATAATAGTAGAGCCAATCGTAAATCGATTGACAAAAAACACTGACAAACCTACAGTTCAGTTACTAATTCCACAACCTTTAGACCGGCCAAACATATTTAATTCGGAACTCATTATCAGTTTGTTTACAAGCTATAGCGTCCGATTGTCAATAGAATTTTTCAACTCTGAAAAGATTAGGTCTATTGACAACTCAGAGTATATTTTTATTTTTTCACAACGATTTAAAAATCAAATTGTTATGGAAGATGAAAATCTTAAATCCAAATTCCTAAAGCTTGATGAGCTAAATCAGTTTGCCTCTCCACAATTAAAAGGTTTGTTTTTAATTCTTGAAGGCACTGATGACGGATTTCTGGATGATTGTGAATTTACGATCCCTTTGTCTATCATTTTTGTTGAGAAGAAATATAAGGAATATCTCGTATCCATGCTACATCGGCTTTTTATTAAAAAAGACATCAATAGCATTGCAGCAAGTAGTCATGTGTTTAACAAGGACTTATTTACTTTTGCTCAAGTTGAGAAGAAAGGCTTTGATTTAATAAAGTCAGCCCCTAAAATTTCTAAATATATTGATAAAAAAACCTTAGTTAAGTTCGTTGGTCGAAAAAGTGACCAAGAAACTCTCATAAGAAAAATTCTTTCCCTCAGGTTTGAAAATAAGCTTTTGACGATTAAGGGATCTGGGGGTATTGGAAAGACAACCACAATATCGAAGGTATCTATAGAGTTAGCAGAACGCGGATATTTTCAAAAAGGCGTGCACTTTGTTAGTTGTAACGCCATAAAATCTTTTGAAAATTTCGAATATGCTATTAGCCAATGTTATGACTTGTCAAGCTCAAAGTTTCTGAGGGATCAAATAGCTGACACTGTCTATTATAAAGATCGCCTCATTATACTTGATAATTTTGAAACACTAATATTTTTAGAGGAATATAATAAAATATTAGAGCTAGTATCGCTACTAGTTGATTTTTCAATAGTTGTAACAACTAGCAGGGAAATATTAGATCTTATTTTCGAGGACATATATGAGCTTAGGAACTTGACAACAGACGAAGGAGTCGAGCTGTTCAAATCATTTTACTCAAATGTAAAAGAGAGCGAAGAAAAAATTCTTAGATATGATATCGTTGAAAAATTATTAAACAATAATCCATTAGCTATCAAGCTAATCTCACGAGGGCTTCCTACCTCTAGGGACTTGAAAAGGCTAAAGGAAGAACTCGAGCAAGATTTATTCAATGGCGACGAGATCCAGGAGATTTTTGAGAGTCCAGAGGATTCTAATATTGAAAAATCCAACTCCCTATTTCATTCAATAAACTATTCATATAAAGCACTTTCAGAAAAAGAAAAATTAGCATTTGAAATTCTGTCTTTGTTTCCAGACGGAGTACACATGGAAAACTTAAAACATTTTGCAAAGGCAAATGACAACAAACAAGGTAAAATTGGTGATAGAGAGATAAAGGCCTTAGATAATAAGTCATTGCTAGAAAACTCAAATGGTTTCTTAAAGTTGCAGTCGATTATTAGCAGATTTTCAGATTATCAGTTCAGACAACGTGATCAAACTATTAGAAAGGCATATTACCAGCAGGCATTTGACTTTAATTTTTATCTAGTTAATGTTCTTCAAGGTAGCACTTTTAACAAACACCTAACAATTAGACTTTCCGACGCGAATGTTAACAATTACTTGAAATGCTTTACATTTTTAAACGAGATTGACATTACCATAGAGGAAAAGCTAGAGTTCATTTTCGATGTCTCAACAGTTTTTCGGCATATAGATCAGGCAGACGATTTTTTAAAGGCCTTACAACAGGTAATAGAAGAAACCGATGATCCAGCAGTTTTAAAAGTGCTTCAAATTATAGAGCAGTTTGTAATATACTGGGTAATTAACTTCGATCGCCCGAAACAAGTTATTGACGATCTCTGTAGTATCGAACAATTGTCAGAAATTTACGATGATGAAAATGGGATGCACAAAATTTTGCGTCGAATGCTATTAAATTATATAATATGTGAGGGAGAAGCACTAAAAGCTATCCAATTCTTAATAAGACACGGAGTAGAAAACTGTGATATATCTGTTGATTTATACCAACTTGGTTACCATGAACTTGCAGAAACAGCTAGATTACGACAAGACAAAGAGTTTTTCGACTTTGAGATAGATGCTGCAAACGGAAAGTTAGTTAAATCTGAACTCACCGATTACCTAAAGATAATTTATGTCAAAAATACGCTCGAACTAACACAAGCAACTTACATAAAGTCTAAATACTTCTCTGTTACTACAGATGAGATCAAAAAACTGGTTATTACCAACCCATATACCAAAGGTCTCATACAACTTATGAAGGCAAAACAAGAGTCCGATATTCAGAAAAAAATAGACTTATTTGAAAAGGCACTGGAGAATTTATTTCACATCAAATACTATTATGTCGAATGTCTTTACGAATATTGCAATCTTCTATTAACGAACAATTCGAAAATAATTAATGAAAGCATTCTCAATAAGATAAATATTGGAATTGAACTGTCTGAACGATATTGGTTCAGATTTCAATTGTTTAAATTTAAGTCTTTAATATCAGATCAGGGGGAGTTTTGTGATGACTATTACCCTATACCTTTAGAAATTGACACAATTGCAAAATATATCCGACAAGCGTTGGAAGCTAAGCCTGTCAAAAAATTAACTTAACACACAACTAGTTCTATTTTCATCTCAACAGACTAAATTCAAATGAGAAGCTTACATTGTAATCTACTATCAGTGGGAACCAATATATTTTGTGTTAGAAAAGTTTGAAAGAATAAACCCATCAGTATATAGAATTCAAACCAAAAACATTTTTGGAGAAGGAGAATTTTATTCACCAGACATTTTAAATATTTATATAATTGACCCAATCAGTAATATAGCTGTGTGGGAATATCAGATGAGCTCAGATAGTACACATTACGCTACAAATTATTCGTAGCCAAAGAGAATGCTAAAAGATTTGCAATGGTGGTAAATACAGCCAGTGAAAGACCCCCTGAGTTTGAGTTTGATCCTATTGATTTTAATAAACTTTTGAAGAAGTTTAAGTAGTATTATAATTAATTATTACCACAAAGTTAGGCTAAGAGCTGCTGTAGCGTCCAAAAGACTACGGCATAAACCCTCAAACCTATCTGCTCATCCCATTTATTCCGTTTCCTTTTGGTCTTGATTGCTCTTAACCTGTGAGAGAACCATAATTAATAAACATTATGGAAAATCAAAACAACATGATTGTAGCTGAAATTCAGCTATCTTACAAGTCAAAGGTCAAAGCTTCAGACAGACCTACAATTAACAAATCCCAAGACGCATTTAGAGTCCTTCAGAATCATTGGAATTTTGATGTGATAGATTTCCTCGAGGAGTTTAAAGTGATCCTACTGAACAGAGCTAATAGGGTTTTGGGGATTATAGACATTAGTGTAGGAGGTACTGCTGCAACTATAGCAGATCCCAAGGTAATTTTTGTAGCAGCTTTAAAAAGTGCGGCTAATGGGATTATAATTGTACATAATCATCCAAGTGGGGAACTTAAGCCAAGTAATGCAGATATTGAGTTGACCAGGAAGATTAAAGAGGGAGGAAAGTTATTGGATGTTTCAATACTGGATCATATCATATTGAGTAGGGATGGATATTGGAGCTTTGCTGATGAAGGAATGATCTAAGAAAATAGGGACAGAAATTTACCAATCGTCTATAAATAACTAAAAATTTAGATTTTTTGTCCCTTAACAAATCATTAAATTCGAATTTATAATCAACACTATTTGTTTAACTGTTCATTGGTTTGCAAATAGTTTGCACAGAATGAAGGAGAGTGCTAATAGGAAAACACTCCTGAGTAGCTCAGCCGGTTAGAGCATCTGACTGTTAATCAGAGGGTCGCTGGTTCGAGCCCAGCCTCAGGAGCGTAACAAAAGCCAACGAAAGTTGGCTTTTTTGATTTAAGTACTTCGCTGGGCGAGAAGTTTATCCTGAGCGCAGGCGCAGGGAGCGCAGCCTCAGGAGCTTTTAAATCAGTTAATTAGTCTTGGTTTCAAGCGCAACTTCTTATATCACATAATAGAGCTGATGATATCTATGCATGTTTAGTTCGGATGACATGCGATCAAATAAAAGCTTGTTTTTAGATATCAATAACGATGATGAACAGGCTGGCTTCGATCTGGCTTCTGGAGACGATATTGTTAGCGAACCGACTCATACAACCCAACATGCATCGGCTTTGTCAATACAATATGCCAAAGATGATTTTTTCTCGACCGGAATGAGGCGGCGCTTGCACTAAGATAATAGCGCCACATTCGATAAAAAGTCTCATCATAATCTGCTTTAATACTATCCCAGCTCATTTCAAAGTTCTTGAGCCAGGCGAGTAAGGTTGGTTCATAATAAGGTCCGAAGTTCTGCCAGTCCTCCAAAACAAAAAGTCCCTGCCAGGCTTTAGAAAGCTGGCTGGCCGAGGGCAGCATCCCGTTGGGGAAAATATATTTATCTATCCACGGATCAGTAGTTTTAGCGTTGTAGTTGCCCCCGATGGTATGTATTAAGAATATCCCATCTTGCGTCAGATTTCTCTCAGCAACTTCCATGTACTGCCTGAAATTCCGGTAACCAACTGCTTCTAACATAGCGATAGAAACAACCCTGTCAAATTGCTCATTCACATCGCGATAATCCTGTATCCTGATCTCGACCGGCAACCCTTTAGTAACTTCGCGGGCAAGGATCGCTTGCTGTTCAGAAATGGTAATTGCTACCACTGAAACATCATACTTTTCTGCGGCGTATTTTGCGAAGCCACCCCAGCCGCAGCCTATTTCTAACAGCCGCATTCCTTTCTCAAGCTTAAGTTTCCGGCATATCAGATCTAGCTTTGCTTCCTGAGCATCATCCAGGTTAGCAGCATTTTTCCAATAACCGCAGGAGTACATCATCCGCTTATCCAGCATTTTTTCAAAAAGCTTGTTGCCTATATCATAATGCTTGTGAGCAACTTCGGAGGCCCGGTCTTTAGTTTGGAGATTTTTAAACTTTGACTTTAAGAAGTAAAACAGGGTATTAATATCTCTGGGCAATTTTTTATCCAGGCGATGATAAAGAACCCTGAAGAAAAATTCATCAAGTGCTTCAACATCCCACCACCCCTCCATATAGGCCTCGCCAAAGCCGAGTGGGCCTTTGCTTAGAATTCGTTCATACAGTTTAGGGTTATGCACCTGCAAATCCCAGGGCTTGTCGCCATTTATAGTAACACCTACTGTAGCAAAGGAGTCAGAGAAAATTTTCGGAAGTGATATCAAGGTTGTTTCAGTCTGGTGACCAAAAATATAAAAATCATAGAGTTTTTAAACTTGTTGTTAATATTATATCGTCTATTGAATTACGGAGCGATGCAAAAACCAAAGAAATTTGGCTTTTTGAGCTAAAGTATTTGACGGGTGGGAGGTTAATCCTGAAAGCAAGCGAAGGGAGCCCGCCTCAGGAGCTTATCTCACAGATAGACGAGTTCTGGTCTTCAATCGGAGCCAATTGCAGCAACTGGAATTGATGATTGTCATGATGTGTTTGTATTAGATGTATTGATTTATACCTTTTAATCTTTTACACAATTCTCATACGCATCCCCTATCGCTTTGATCAGCCCCGGCTCTACCGGACAATCTTCATGCCTGGCAACCCATTCTGAATCATTATTCTTCCTGATGCGGAACGTTTCGCTGCCTGAAACAGAACAGATATATTTTAGCCCGTCCTTACTGCATGGCTTGCATTCGATCTTTACGTCTTCTGTCCGGCCGTCAAAGGTGACTGTAAAGTTATTGGTCATGGTTTTTTGGGTAAAGATAGGATTACTTATTAGTTTACTTTATGGGATGCCGGGAAGAAAGTTATGCTGAATGGGAGGTGGTAGTAAAGGTGGTATGGTGACACCAACCCAAGATTTTTTTTATAAAGCAACCTTAAAGGGCGAATTTGCTATTATTGATTTCCAAATTCGTTACTATTATCAATTGGGTTTAGTTGGTAAAGTTGTTGATTCCATTATCTTTATAGTTTCTCTAATCATACATTCAAAATCGATTATTAATGGCGGGTAACTTAATAAAAACGGGCAGAAATCAGTTGTTCATGTTAGTCATACTATTTATAATTAGTGTTTTGGCTTTTACAACATCGGTAACAGAAGAGATTAATTCCGATTACTTTGTGATTCTGGTCATGCATGCACCAGTTTTATTATTTTTTTACTTCGCAACTAAAACTTCTAACTGGGCAAAATGGACCTTAAGTATTATACTTTTCCTGTTTGCATCGTTGCATTTATTAACTGGATTTGATGCTGAGATCACTATGGCAAAAGTTACCAGTATGCTATTATTATTTATCTCATTATATATCCATATTTCCAATCCAATTAACATTTACTTGACTGAAAGCAGGAATATTTCTATTGAGCCAAGACAGGATCAGGGGAACTATGATATAGAAGCCCCTGTTAATGAAAATGATGAAAGGTTACCATCTCTTTCTACAAGAATTAAATCTGTCTTTATTGATTTTTTAGTTGTTCTATCGGTATTGTGTATATATGTAGTTATTATGGGAGACGCTTCTTCCGGATCAGTAGCACTTAACTTGTTGATCGGATTTGCCTTGCTATCTTATGAGCCCATCTTTACAGCATTTGGGACGACAATTGGGCAAAGTATCATGGGTATAAACATAAAATCAAATGCTGATAGGAGTAAAAGAATACCGGTACATAAGGCATATGTTCGGTTCATATTTAAGGCATTACTTGGCTGGATATCTTACTTTACTCTATTTACCACTAAAGGAAAAAGAGCAATGCACGACCTGATGGCAGGATCAATCGTGCTTACAAACGATAAATAATAAGTCTATACTATTTACTTTTCTGGATAAACTCTAAAGTAAGTGTTACAAATCCAATAGCAAAGGGCATTATCGTAGCTTAGGTATGCTCCAAGAAGATATAATAACTATACTGCTATTGATAAAATCCCTACGCCCTGGTTCCAAGGCATAGGGCCAGCCGGATCATAACCGTCCCCACCATAAATATTAATATTCCGATTATTTAGGCAGATAAACCCGTACGTAATCAAAAACAACCTGATCGGGGAAGTTGCCTGTCTCCGGATCACCGCCCCAGCCGGTTAACTCGGTGCTGAGAATCATATATTGAGGAATCTGCGAGACCGCTGTGCTGGTTCTCCAGGTTTCTTTGCCGTCGACGTAAAATATGTATTGATTTTGGTTCCATTCAAGGCCGAAGGTATGGTAGCCCATGCCAATACTCGTTAATTTTACATTAGTGCCCGTTGACATATGGTTTGTACCATATCCGTTCCAGTGAAGGTTGTGAAATACCAGGTCTGGCTTTTTTCTATGGTATTCAAAAATGTCGATCTCAACCCCGTTAGTGGCCGGATCATTAGTTTCAATACCCATAGTATTACTCTGTAGCCAGAAAGCCACATGAGGCCCCAGACTTTCGTTCATTTTCGCTCGGCATTCAAAATATCCGTATTTCGCCTGAAATAATCCATCTGTTGCTACCTGACCTACGTAATACTTTCCATTGGCATCTTTTGTAACCTTCATCACCAGATTGCCTTTGCCATCAAGTGATATGGTCTGCCGGGAGGCCGTTGCAAGATTTCGTACCACACCGTCTGCCCGGTACATCCACTTGGTTAAATCAAGTGTAGTACCATCAAATTCATCATTCCAAATCATCTTAAAGTCGTTAAGAATACGAAGGGGCGTTGGCGAGACCTGAGGCGGAGTTACTGGCGGGGCCGTCACCTCTGGTGCAGGATCTGCTTTTTTTCCGCACGACAGTGATGCCATCACACCGAAACAAATTAAAAGGGCACGAAAGTAATTAGTTATCATGGTTAGTGGTTATAAGTTATCCTCCCAAAACTAAAGTGAAATAATCGTCAATTCTTATCAAAAAGGAGGAAAACCTGCTCAGGAAGCCGATCGTTTTGAACTATTATTATCATCCGGATATTGTTGTTCCCACACCTTGGTTCCATGGCGCTTCTTTGGCACCCGGATACTTTTAACTCTTGTTCAGGATACAAACAGCAATCAGGCGGAACTTCTTATAAGCTGTGAATCTCTGATCAGTTTTTGTTCAATTTTCTGCGCATAATCTCTTTCAGAGTAGTCAATATGAGGATTTTTTAAGACGTCAGAATGTGAACCGAGGATTGCCCATGCGATAACCTGATCACTAACTGTTAAATTTAATTAATGCCCGCTTAGTTTAACCGTTTTCTATCCCAACACCCATGAAAAATTTAAATTATCTTATTGTCTTATTAACCCTATCATCTTGTCAGAAAGACGAGAAAATAAAAAAAGCTCAGGTTACGGTAAAGTACGAAGTGGCATGGCCCGGAACTTCTTTGGATGGACATGGAAATTCTATAAGTTATTCAAATGCTGCAGGGAATAGCCAGTCAGATAACCATATTTCCGGATCATACTGGAGTAAAGCGGTTACGATTGATCCCGGCGAAGTCAAGCACCTGGTATTAATGCCTATGATTAATGCATCAAACCCGGGTATTTGTCATGCAAAAATTAGTATTGACGGAGAAGTGAAATCAGAAAATCATGCTAATAATAAACGTGCCGGGAGCAGTTATTTTTAATTATTTTACTACTACAATCTATAATTTTCCAAAGTGATGAAAAACACGCCTGGGTTCGCCCACGCCTTGGTTCGTGACCCCACCATAGCCGTTAACCTAAGTATTTAAGCCGCTGATTTAGAGACGATAACAAACGTGGCTTCGCCGCTAGACAAAGCTTGTCAGTTTTTCCCATATTTGTATTGCGTTATAATTAAAGAAAAGGCGGTTTTATTTTG
>DASWTL010000375.1:0-3068 GCA_036402155.1 Sphingobacteriaceae bacterium
TTTTCAAATAAAACACAAAACTTCAGGATACTTTCATCGGGTTTATTGGAATTCTCGGCATTGGTCCCTTCATCAGAACCTGCTGAATATACCTTTAAAGCCGGAGATCATCACGTAAAGATAATAGCCGTTAATAATCAACTTGCAAAGCGGACATGGTTTGTGGAATCAAAAGATCAGACTAATATCGTTATCGGACCTTCATATATAGGCGAAGCAAAAATTAAACGTCAGCATTTAAGGCTTACTGCCGAACGTTCCTATCAGGATAGTACTGATTTTCCGGTATGGATATTTAAACCTTCCGGCGATGCAGTTCAGCTGGTGAAGTATAATAAAAATGCCGGTGAACGTATTACAAAATTAAAGATTGGTGCCTGGCAGGTGAAAAATGCCTCAGAAGCGGTGTCTCCGGAGTATAACGACCATACATGGTTATTAAGTGATGAGCCTCTTCAAATGGGGGCTGATGGCGATATTTCGGCAAATGCCTGGTATCGCACCAACCTTTCAGTACCCGAAACCGGGAAATATCAACTGCAATTTAAAAATATAAGGGAGCGAGCATCGGTTTTTCTCGACGGAAAATGGATAAATAATGCCAGTATATTTAAAAAATCGATAGACATTGATCTTAAAGCCGGAAAGAAGCACCATTTAACTGTTTTTACAGCGCATGATGGGCGAAATAAGCAAATCTTTTATGTGGGACCGCTGGATACAGTTGATGCCAAGGGTTTAACAGGCCCTGTAACTCTTAAAAAGTCTGATGGCACAGGATCAGTAATCCATATTACACAATGGCGAATGAAGGGTGGCCCTGGAAACCCTGATAACAAGAGGGGATGGAAAACTCTATCTTCAGAACCACAGGTGAATAGTCCGCATTTTTTTAAAACAAAATTTTCACTACCTGCTTTAAAGGGTACACGTCCGGTGTGGCGGGTAAATACTACGAGCCTGAGTTATGGTTCAGTATGGGTTAATGGTCATAATTTAGGGCGTTATCCTGAAAAAATAAAGATTAATGGTCTTTACATACCTGAAAATTGGTTAAAGGTTCGAAACAATACGATCGTGATCTATGATGAAAATGGTGTTTCTCCGGAACGTGTATCTATTGAATCTGAGATAGCTGCAGGAAGGGATGTTACAATTTATACAGAAAATGATCGTTTAAAATGAAAGTTATTAGCTTAATTATGTCAGGCAAAGTTGTAAATTTGGGACATAGATCATAAGTTCGGAGATTAATTATAAAAAAAATTATGAGAAAAGTATTGCTATCAGGTGTTTTATTAGTTTGTTTTATTGCAACCAGTTTCGCTGCAGAGGTTGATGGATTATGGAAAGGTTATGTTGAAGGACAGTATAATATGTCCTTAACTCTAAAGTCGGAAGCCGATAAAATAACCGGAACACTTGCCATTGTTGATAACAACCCTAAATCTGAGAACCCTGAGGATACTCAGTATAGTCCATATGTTGCTGCCCAATTGGGTAAGAATGTCATTAGTGATGTTAAGATCGAAGCAGATACAATTACATTCACCTGTCTGTTCAACGGTAAGCCAATTAATTATAAAGGTACCATACAGGGAGAAAAATTAATTCTTACCACTAATTTTAATGGGCAGAACGTTAAAGCTACATTAACTAAGGCTAAAGCAAAGTAATAATTACTTCAAAATCACAGAGTTAAAGGGTTGACTATTGTTAACCCTTTTATTATTTATATTGTGGTCTGAACTAACTATTTTGCGGTTAAAAGGTTAAAGCATAGGTCCTTTATTTTGGTGAGGCATACTCTGAACAGGATAAGAACCGTTATAAGAATAACATTAGGTTTAGCCTGTTCGTTAACTTTGTATAAACTATTTAATAATGAAAAAGATATTTCTGTCTGTGTTTATCGTTTTAATAGTTGCGGTTTGTTTTGCATCAACTGTAGCTGGCCGGTGGACGGGCACTATTGAAGGGCAGTATAACATTGCTGTAGATATTAAGGAAGAAGGAGAGGGGCAGGTTGCCGGAGTTATATCATCGGAGATTGGCCAGATCCCGATTACGGGCGGTAAAATTGTAGGTGATGATATTATTTTTAAAGATCTCTCATTTAACGGTATTGCAATTTCCTACATTAAGGGAAAAATTTCAGGTGATACCATGCATGTAAATGTAGGATTTCAGGGACAGGATTTTAAAGGAAAATTGATCAGGGATAATAAAGAACAACCAACTGTTGCTTTAACAGGCAACCAATAAATAAGGTATATCTATTAAAAAGACCTATAAGAGTTTGAATATCTTATAGGTCTTTTTTTTTATTGATAAAATGCTGCTGCTCTAGCTCCTCAGCGATACTGGCATAAAGTTTCCGGTTTGTGTTTCAACCCTTCTTACTTCTTTTCATCGTTGAATCTTATTCCATTTAATGACATTAAGGGCTCAATTGGCTTTGCACCGGCATTTTTAAATACCAGGTAAACCGTATGAAAACCAGTTGTTGTTTTAATATCAGTTTTCAATGGTGCAGCTTTGGCATCCCGGGGCTCATCATCAACTGATGGGACATCGATTTGTCCGATTAACTCCCCACTGGGCGAATCTATCCTGATCTCAATTTTTCCCCCTTGATTGTTTTCACGTGGGCTCGTTGTAATATCAAACTCCAACTGCTTGATGCCGCTGAGATCAATATTCTTAAAGCCCAGGTGCCCGTTGGCATTCGGTATCGCGTTTACAGTACCATCCATACCATTTATTCTTACCAAAACATTTTTCCGGATACCTGCATCTGATGGGCTGACGCGTGGATTTCTCAGGATAATAGTTGATTCAGAGGTTTGCTTTGGAATGCTTTTATTTCCTTTATCGGTATAAGCGGCACGGATAACATAAGTGCCTGTTCCGCTATCACCCTCAGGGATCTTAGTAGTGTATGTGCCCTTTACAGGAAGTGTATTTATCGTTTTAGTATTAATATTCATTATATATTTTACGATAGCATGAGCATCGCCAGGTTGAATTGACGGGTGGGCAGGCATACCTATTACTCCACCCCACAC
>DASWTL010000376.1:0-11543 GCA_036402155.1 Sphingobacteriaceae bacterium
TAGCTCAGCTGGATAGAGCAACGGTTTTCTAAACCGTCGGTCTCAGGTTCGAATCCTGATGGGTGTACCAGAAATCGCCTTAAATTATATTAAGGCGATTTTTATTATCTGCATACATTACAAGCACTATTTTTAAGTGTAGACGGTATACCCCAGACCTTAACGAATAACCTGATAGATTTATAGTTTAAGCATCAGTGTTTACCACAATGGATCAGACCAAAAGTATTAAACCGTAATCAATAAAAGAAGCGTAGCACATTTACACCCTTGGTCGTGTGGTAGCTTCTAACTACGATCTCCTAACGTGAAGATGTAATAACAGTTCAAGCCAAGATCCCGAAATTACAATCGTGGTGGTTTATGATTAAATTCAGATCGATTCTAAAATAATGCACTACTCATGCTGTATCTATGCTTTATCAATGCTGTTGTCTTGTCCTTGTCTCGTTCTGAAATAACTATACAGGCTATTGAATTAATTGTGGAATGACTATACACCGCAAAATGTTAAATGTAGTTGAGCTAAACAAGCTTTTGTGTTGACTTTTAGTTTCTGCTTTTCCAATGGGTTTTTAATTTCTACAATTTGAACCAGATTTTTTACACAGCCGATACCGCCTGCCCATCTTCTTTCACTACCTTACAATTACTTAACATAAACATAATCTTACAGTGGTTTTATTTTAATTATCTTTATTTTTATTTGTAATTGTTTAAAATAGTTTACTTTTATTAAAAATAGTTACATTTTAAACCATCTTAAACTAATTAATTATGAAAATGAACCATTTAATTAAAGGAAGCCTTTCTGTAAGGCGTTGGCATAGCACGCATATGCCAAAAAGATTAAAGTTTTGCATGCTAGGCGCACTGATTTTTGCGGGCTGCGATAAGGACCTTGCCTTGCCTGGTCATGCAAATAAAGCGGAGAAGGGCCAGGATGCTAGTACTTCTGCAGATGAATACTTTCATATGGCTGTACTGCCTGATACTCAGTATTACACAGATCCTGATGGTACCCATGGTGGAACTATGCAGATGCTGACAAATCAGTTGGATTGGATTGTGGCAAATAAAACCGCCCTGGAAATTAAATACGTTGCCCATGTAGGTGATATTACTGATAATGGAGACCGGCCTGGCCATGATTATGAATGGGTTAATGCCAGTTCGCAGTTAAACCGGCTTTTTACCGCTAATATTCCTTTTGGTTTGGCAGTAGGCAATCACGATCAATGGTGTTTTGGAGATCCCGGTTCAGGTGCAACCAATGATGGATACGGCACCTATTTTGGTAAATCTAAGTTTACCGGAAAGTCATGGTATGGTGGCGCTTATGGTTCATCTGATAATAATGATAATCATTATGACCTTTTCACAGAAGATGGTATAAACTATCTGGTGCTTTACATTGAGTTTAATCAGCAGGGATATGCTCCCGGATCTGGCGATTGTGCCGGGCAGCAACACTATAGTTCGACCATTGAAACCAATGTTAAAAATTGGGCAAATGGTATCATTGCTGCTAACTCAGGCCGTAAAGTAATCATTGTAAGCCATAGTATTTTAAATCCGCATACCACTTCAGATGCTACCCACAATGCCAAGCATAGAGCACTTGTTGGCCAGGGGCCTGACAATCTTCCAGGTACGTTCACTACGCAGGGACAGTATATCTACGATAATATTGCCAAACCAAACCAAAATGTTTTTATGATGCTAAGCGGGCATGTTACCGGTGAAGGTTACCGTGTTGAAACTCAAAATGGTCATACTGTAAAAGTTTTTCTGTCTGACTATCAGGACAGACCATACGGTGGAAATGGATATATGCGAATAATGAAATTTAATAAAACGCTTAATACCATTAATGTCAGATCAATTCAGCCGTTGCCAGGCGCGAACGGTGAAGAATTGGACTTAGATAGTAAGTTCACTGTAAGTATGTTTTAATTAATTCCAAACAGCCACTGTGTGTTCACAGTGGCTATTATATAAATTATGAAAAGAAAAGCTACATATATCCTCATTTGCATAGTCGCCATACTAAGCGCCTGTTCAAAATTTAAGGGTGGAGACGAGAATTCTGCTTATAAAAAGAGTGAAGGGGGGATGCTGTATAAGATTGTAGAAGATAAAGATACTCCGGAGGTTGGCGAGATTGCATTTGTTTCCGTGTCATATACAGAAGCAACAGAAAACGGTACGCTGATTTCTCAAACCGGGAAACTGGATCCAAGGCCTTCTATGTTATTTGCACGTATGCCTGAGTTTAAGGGCGATTTTCAGGATGCTCTTCAGTTTTTAAGCGAGGGAGACAGCGCTGTAATTAAGATACGAATTGATTCACTAAAGAAGAAGAATGGTCTGAATCTACCTGAGAGTGATACGTCTGAATTTATGGTCTTCAACGTAAGAATCAACAAGGTGATCAACAAAAACGGTGAAGCAGATACCATATATCCTCAGCAGATAGAAAAATATAAAACAGAGCAAGCTTATGTACATAAGGCCACCGAGAAAGAAAAGATAAAAAAATATTTAAGCAGAGCAAAGCAAGCCTACATAACCACGGCATCAGGTTTGCTTCTTCCTTCAAATTTAAAATTATCAGGCGGTTCTGATAGAACCTATAAAGTGAACTATGCTTTTTATACGCTCGATGGCAAAATAATGGACACAAATAGAGAAGGCCTGGCGCTTTCGTCTGGGATCTATTCTCCGGGCGACTCGTATAAGCCTTTGGAGATCAGTCGACGCAATGCACCAATCCTTGCATTTAAAGAAGTCTTGTCTATGAGTCTGCCGGACAAAAAAATAAACATGATCATTCCCTCAAGCCTTGCTTTTGGTGATTACGGCAATAGCAAAGATATTCCCGCATATATGCCATTAGTCTGTGAGTTTGAAATAGTTAACTGATTGTTGGTATTCTATCTCTCGAAATAAGGTTTCCCTAATAGCTAATAGTCCATGCAGTCTAAATTTAAATAATGTTGAAAAGTATTTAAATAACTTTCTTTTTCTTTTATTTTCTTTTATTTATTTTTGATTCAATCACTCTGAATAAACACACAAACTAAATATAATAAGCGATCAATAATTTATGGAAAATCATTACTATTCATTTTACCGGGATAAGGGCCTTTGTCTCTTTCTCGCAGCATTGCTATGCAGTACCATAGCATTCGGGCAGCAGGTTGTTACGGGTAGGGTAGCTGATCAAAAAGGCACGCCTCTTCCGGGTTTAAGTGTTAAGCTTAAGAATACAACAACAGGAACACTGACTGATGCGAATGGGAATTTTTCAATTCCTGTGCCTGATTTAAAAGGCATTCTCTCTTTTGCGTATATTGGTTATACCACTCAGGAAGTGAATGTTAACGGAAGGTCCAGAATTGATGTAACATTAGCGGAGGAAGTGACTTCCCTGAATGAAGTGGTTGTGGTTGGATATGGAACTCAAAAGAAAGTAAACTTAACCGGTTCAGTTTCCAGTGTTTCAGCAGAGCAGCTTACCATGCGGCCTGTGGGACAAACATCAGCGGCATTGCAGGGCATGGCACCAGGTGTTACAGTTACTCAAAGTTCAGGCCGGCCTGGTGCAGATGCAGGAGCTATCCGGATACGTGGTATCGGTACTATAGGCTCGGCAGTTCCCCTGGTTCTAATCGATGGAATTGAGGGATCTATAAATAGCATCGACCCCAACCTGATAGAGTCAGTTTCTGTATTAAAAGATGCTGCATCATCAGCTATTTATGGTTCACGGGCAGCCAACGGAGTTATATTGGTAACAACAAAACGCGCCAAAAGTAATCAAATGGGAATTTCCTATAACGCGTATATGGGAACACAAAATCCCACAAATCTACCAGATATGGTTAATGCCGTGGATCACATGGAGATTACAAATGCCGCCTATCGGAATGCCGGATTACCGCAATTATATTCTGACGATCTGATTCAGCGATATCGCACAGAAGGGCCGTCAAATCCTGATCAGTACCCCGATACTGATTGGCAAAACGAAGTCTTAAAAGGTTCCGGTTTTATGCAAAGCCACTTTTTATCAATAAATGGCGGCGGTGATAAGATTCGTTTTTTAACCTCTTTGGGTTATCTGGATCAAAAGGGAATACTGATGAATACAGATTACAAAAGGCTTACGTTGCGTAATAATGCAGATATTACTTTCTCGGATAAGCTGAGTATGAGACTTGATCTGCAGCTTCTCACTTCAACTACACGGCAGCCAGGACCCGGAACCAGTTCAATATTTCATTGGATGAACCGAATTCCTGCCAATCAGCCAGGTTTGTTCACCAACGGAAATTATGGTGAAGGATGGAACGGTGTAAATCCCATTTCGCAAACAGAAGTTGGCGGACTAAGAAAAAGCAATGATCCGTATGCGTCATTAAACGCATCCATAAATTATCGCCCCTTTAAATGGCTGAGTGCAGAATTTACCGCAGCGCCTAAACTGGCAGGGTCTTTTGATAACTTCTTTACAAAAGCGATTACAACCTACAATCCTGATGGCAGCGTTCATAATATTTCCCCTGCATTATCAGACCTTTCTGAATCAAGCAGTAAATCCCTGTATCATAATTTCAGAGCCAGTGTTACCGCCGAAAAAGGATTCGGCAATCATAACTTAAAAGCACTGGCGGGTGCATCAAGAGAAGACTACCGCAATGATATACTCACAGCATACAGGGAAGGATTTATTCTTCCTGATTACCCAATACTCAATACAGGTTCCGCCAGTACACAGCAAAATAGCGGTACAGCCTCAGAATGGGCGTTACAGTCTTTCTTTGGGCGGATTAATTACGATTTTAAACAAAAGTATCTTTTAGAGGTAAATGGCCGTTATGATGGTTCGTCACGCTTTTTCACCGGAAATAAGTACGGATTTTTCCCTTCTGTATCTGCAGGATGGAGGATTTCTGAAGAAAGCTTCATGGCGCCGTTTAAAAATGTGATCAGCAATCTGAAATTAAGAGGCTCATGGGGCAGACTGGGTAACCAGGATATTGGTACTTATCCGTTTACCACCACCGTATCTTCCGGATCATATACCATGAATAAGCAGGTAGTGAATATTGCTGCATTAAATACACTGGCTAATGAAGATATTACCTGGGAATCTACCGAGATGACCAACATCGGTGTTGATGTCACATTATTCTCTAATCTGAACATTACCGGTGAATACTTTACCAAACGAACCAGCGATATACTTCTTGAGCTTTCTATTCCAACTATTGTTGGTTTAGCCCCACCATATCAAAATGCAGGGATTGTGGACAACAAGGGCTGGGAGCTGGGTCTTGATTACCGCGGAGCTGCAAAGGATTTTAAATATAATGTGAATTTCAATATCTCCGATGTTCAAAATAAGATCATTGATCTGAAAGGATCAAAAAGTATCGATGGTTATGAAGTTAACCAGGAAGGTTATGCTATTGATTCATTCTATGGTCTGGAAGCGCTCGGATTTTTCCAGTCAGATGCCGAAGCGTCAGCCTGGGCACAGCAATTCGGAACTGTAAAAGCCGGGGATGTTAAGTTCAAAGACCAGAACGGTGACGGAAAGATAAACGATAACGATTATCTGCCTATTGGCAGTCCTATACCAAGATTTACATATAGTTCAAACCTGAACGCTTCTTATAAGGGATTAAGCCTGGGTGTGTTTCTTCAGGGTGTAGGTAAAGCAAATGGATTGCTTTATCAGCAGGGTATCATGCCATTCTGGAATGGTGGTACCGTGCAGGAACAACATAAAAACTACTGGACTCCAACAAATACAGGAGCCGCATTTCCACGCCTGGTATGGGGTGACACCAATAATCAGCAGGTTTCAACATTCTGGGTAAAAGATGCATCTTATTTACGTATTAAAAACATTCAGCTGGGTTATCAGTTGCCGACTGGTATTGTAAACAAGGCCAGGGTTAAAGCGGCACGTGTTTATGTAAATGGTGCAAACCTGTTCACTTTTGATAATTTCTGGGATGGATATGATGTAGAGGCTCCGTTGGGCAGAGGAAGTGAATACCCTCAGGTTAAAGTTTATTCGTTTGGCTTAGATGTTAATTTTTAATAGAAAGATCATGTTAAAACATATAAAATACTTCGCACTCTTTACAGTATTGGTGTTCATCACGCCGTCATGTAAGGATGATTATTTAGATAGGTACCCTTTATCAGGCCCTTCATCGGCATCATTCTATTCTAACCAGGATGAGTTAATGCTTGGATTAATGGGTTGTTACAGGACGCTGAATTTTGAATCAAAAGCACAGCGTCCATGGCCGGTGATAATGGATGTAACCACAGACATTGAATGGAACCGCAGCGCCCACGCACTTCAGGACATTGGTAAGGGCAATCATGCAAGTAACAATTCTTCAATCCTGGTATTCTGGAGAGAGTTTTATCAAACCATAGGACGTTGCAATTTCCTGCTTGATAATATAGATCAGTTAAAAGGTAAAGTTAGTCCAGCGGTGTATGCGCAATCAAAAGCTGAAGCGCGCTTTATCAGGGCAATCAGCTACCATTATCTTGCCGAACTCTTTGGCGGAGTGCCGTTAGTAACCAAAATGCTGACACTTGAAGAAGCACAGGTTCCAAGAGCACCTAAAAAGGATGTTGTTGACTTTGTAATTCAGGAACTTACTGAAGCTGCAGTTGATTTGCCTGTAAGTTATTCTGACGGAAATACCGGACGTGCCACTAGAGGCGCTGCATTGGGTTTTAAAGCCCGTACGGCCTTGTACAATGAAAGATGGGATGTTGCAGCTGATGCAGCCAAAAAGGTGATGGATTTAAACTATCATAAAATTCATCCCAGTTTTGAGCAATTATTTCTCTATGCCGGCGAAAAATCAACTGAGCATATGTTTGCACTGCAGTATCAGAAAGGTGTGATCATCCAGGCAACGCCAAACTTTCTTACTTCCCGAATGGCAGGCGGAGTTTCTAACGAAATACCTCCACAAAGTATGGTCGATTCTTACCTGGCCTCAGATGGTCTTTCTATAGATAAGTCGCCGTTGTATGACCCAAAAGAACCATTCAAAAACCGGGATCCGCGCTTAGGATATACCATTGTGGTTCCGGGATCTATTTTATTCGGCATCGAATTCCAGACTGAGCCTACCAAAAAGCAGGTGATGAACTATAATTTCACACCAGCCAAGCTGGTAAACAATACCGACGCCACGAATGCATTTGCAACTTATAGTGGTTACCTGTACAAGAAATATTGCGATATCCTGGATATGGCGGATGATCAGAATTCAGAGCTTAACCATTCGCTGATGCGTTATGCCGAGGTGTTGCTGATCTATGCTGAAGCCAAAATAGAAGCTAATCAAATTGACGCAACAGTTTACGATGCCATTAACCAAGTACGCAGACGTCCCAGTGTGAACATGCCGATAGTAACCACAGGCAAAACCCAGGCTGAATTACGTTCTATTGTTCGTTTAGAACGCAAGCACGAGCTGGCAATGGAAGGGTTGCGCTTGTTCGACATCCGCAGGTGGAAAATTGCTGAAAAAGTAATGAATATGCCGGTTTTAGGTAGAATAAAGACCGAGTTTCTTTCAAATCCGCCAACTTTTGATGAAAACGGCACTCCCGACTATTCGAATGTAACAAACGCCAGCAAAATGCGATTAATAGAGACCCGGATATTTAACAAAGACAGGGATTATCTATGGCCAATACCAAGTGTTGAAATAACAGCTAATAAAGCGTTGGTACAAAACCCTAACTGGTAAAGGTTCGTAAAGAGTTTAAACGTACTGTGTAAGAGCAGTACGTTTCTCTACCATTTTTTTAATAAATTAAAAGAGATTATTTACCTTCCGAAAGCATTGTTAAACAGACTAATGAGCCGGGCAAACTGCATTACTCAACTGATCATAAATTCTTAGATACCTATGTCATATCTTATTCCTGAACGCAGACGATGGTTTATAGTCGCCATTATATTCGTCGCCATTGTTTTCAACTATTTTGACCGCCAGATCGTATCTATACTTAAACCAATACTAAAAAAAGAATTCGATCTGGATGACTCTGGATATGCCGTGATTATCAACGTTTTTACAATATGCTACGCTTTGATGTATCCGGTTACCGGCTGGCTGGTTGATCGGTTCGGAGCTAAACTGGTCATGTTCTTTGGTATCATCGGCTGGTCTTTAGCCTGTATTGGGGGCGGAATTTCAAGAACGGTAGGGCAGTTTACATTTTTCAGAGGTATGCTCGGGATGGCCGAACCCACTAATTTTCCGGCGCAGCTGCGTGTCGTCACCATTTGGTTTCCGGGTAAATTGCGGGCAACAGCAAATAGTTTGTGCGTGGCAGGAAGTTCGATAGGAGCTATAATTGCTCCGCCGCTGGTAGCCTGGCTTGCCATTTCATTCGGGTGGCACATGGCATTTATTGTTGCAGGTATCATCGGACTTCTTATAGCAATTGCCTGGTGGCTTATTTACCGTGATCCACCGGAAGAAATTTCCAGGGAAGCGGTAGGTCAGGCTGATGTTTCAGCAGGTGTTTCTTCTACTGCTGCTGCTTTTACCTGGGGACAACTATGGACACGACGCAGCTTGTGGGGCGTTTTATTAATCCGTTTTATAAGTGATCCGGTATGGTATTTTTGTTTGTTCTGGTTGCCCGGTTATTTGCAGGAAGAATCCGGATTGTCGCTTGCACAGGTAGGAATGTTTGGCTGGATCCCGTTCTTAGTGGCTGATCTGGGTGCAATCGGTACTTCAGCCTGGTCTGACTGGCTGGTACGACGTGGTTATCAACCGCTACGGGCCAGAAGGGTAATGCTTACAACGGCTGCGGCTTTTGCGCCATTATGCATTTTAACGCCTTATTTACCTAATGCTGCGGTAACATTAATGATCTTCGGAATTGTGGCAGCAGCTTGTCTTAGCTGGCTGTTCACCATAAGTGTGGTTGTTGCAGAAGCATTTCCGGTAAATAATGTTGCCAGTGTTTTAGGTATAGCCGGTGGTTGTGGTGCAGTGGGCGCTGTATTATTTAACTATTTCGTGGGACAGTTTATCGGAACATTAGGTGCCGAGCGGATTTTTATAGCCATGGCTTTTATGCACCCGTTAGCTGTTATCGTACTTTGGACAATGATAAAACCTGAAAAGCCTGATGTGAAGAATGTGGTAGCTTCGGCATAGAGGCATTAAAATTTTGATATAAAAACAGATACATAAATGAAAGAGCAAGTTACAATGGTTAGTGAACCGGCAAAAGAAATTCCGGTAAGAATGGAGGTGGATGTGTTGGTTGTTGGGGGCGGACCTTCCGGAATAACTGCCGCTCAGGCAGCCGTGGAGGATGGGTTAAAAGTGACCCTGATCGATAGCAGAAGCTTTGTTGGCGGAAATATGACGATTGGGTTACCCATTTTGGGTTTTCTTGGTCAGAAAGGAAATCAGATCATAAAAGGGATACCACAAAAATTTATCGACAGGCTTAAAGAGCGCGATGCGGCAAGTGAGCACAGGCCATGTCCGCTACATATGAGTTTAACCTTGGTAGAACCTGAAGCGGTTAAAACAGTTGGCCTGGAAATGCTGACTGAAGCCGGCGTTAATGTGCTTTTATATGTTTTCTGTGCCGGTGTGATCATGGATGGAAACACGATTAAAGGTGTAATTATAGAAAGTAAATCAGGAAGAGAAGCCATACTTGCAAAAACGGTGATCGACTGTACGGGTGATGCAGATGTGGCATTTAAGGCCGGTGTGCAATGTGAACAGGGAAATGAGGAGGGTGGTGTACAACCACCAACGCTAATGTTTTGCATGGGCGGCGTTGATACAGAAAAACTCAGGTTAAGTATCGCAGAGGAACCACGCACTTACCTGACCGATTTTAGTCCTTCAGAATACTTCGGACAGAACAACCAGTTTATCGTAGTAGGGTTAAGAAGTTTGATGCAGCAGGCCCGTGAAGATGGATTTAATCTACCGGTAGAGCGAACCATTATTATTACCGGTTTACGGGAAGGGGAGGTCTGGATTAATATGACCCGTGTTAATGGTGTTGACGGTACAAATCCGGAAAGCCTTTCTTATGGCGAACTGGAGGGCCGGAGGCAGATCTATGATATCGAAAAGTATCTTAAAGCGTATGTTCCGGGCTTTGAAGAGTCTTATTTTACCAAGATGGCGCCATTTATTGGGATCAGGGAAACCAGGCGTATTGTTGGAAAATACGTGATGACGGCTGATGATATATTAAGCTGCGGAAGGTTCGATGATGCCATTGCTGTAGCCAGTTATCCCCTGGATCTTCACCATCCTCAGGGTGGCGGATGTACGTTAGAATGGTGCGGCGATTGTTATGATATCCCTTACCGGTCATTGATCCCTGAAAAAATAGAAAACCTGATTGTTGCAGGCAGGTGTATATCAACCACGCACGAAGCGATGTCGGCAATACGCGTAATGGCGCCGTGTATGGCCATGGGCGAGGCAGCAGGCCGGGCCGCTAAAATGGCTGTGCGCGAAGGCATAAAACCATCACAGGTAGATGTAAATAAATTACGTGCAGAACTTCTTGAAAAAGGCGCGTTTTTAAATTCATAACAACGTCAGAAACGGCTCATTAAAAACCTTAAGAAAGCATAATGTCAAAAGAGCATTCAACAGTATCCAGAAGAACTTTTGTAAAAGGCATTGGTGTTGCCGCTATAACACCATGGCTTGCAAATTCAATATATGCAGAGAACCTTAGTTCCGGCAAAAGCGCTGAAAGTCATAATATTCTTTGCTGCAATATACGCGTCGCGCTCCCTGAAGATGAACAGGCAGGAGTTGGCTGGAATACCAGAAAGCAAATATGTATTGACGTGATGAAAGCGCATAAGCCTGATATTATCTGTATGCAGGAAGTTTTGGAGGTACAGAATGAGGATTTAAAAAAAGCATTTCCGAAATTCTTTTCATATGGTTTTGAAGGGCCGGAGATGGATGCTTTTAAAGAAGGATATCACGGAATTGCCAAGAATCCCATATTCTTTTCAAAATCAAGGTATGAACTGATTGCTGCCGGGCATTACTGGCTGTCGGAAACGCCGCTGGTTGCCGGCAGTTTGTCATGGGATACAGCGCGTGCCCGCAATGCAAGCTGGGTGCGTCTGAAAGATAAACGATCAGGTAAGGAGTTCCGGGTGGTCAATTTACACCTTGACCATAAAAGCCAGCCCGCCCGCGAAAAGCAGGTGAAAGTGGTTTTAGATGAAGCTGCACAGTATCAGGCTGATTTCCATCAGATACTAACAGGCGATTTTAATGCCGGAGCAAATAATACGGTGTACAGTCTGGTTACATCAGCAGGCTGGAAAGATACGTACACCGAAGTTCATGGTAACGCTGAGCCCGGATACACCGTTCACCAGTTTCAGGGTGAGAATTACGAGAAGAAAGACAAGGGAAAGAAAATTGACTTTATATTTTCGAAAGGAAATGTAAGGTCAG
>DASWTL010000377.1:0-7319 GCA_036402155.1 Sphingobacteriaceae bacterium
AGAAACGTTATAGATCCCGGCACCTGCGGTAACCGTGCCGGAGATGATCCCGGTTGCTGAATTTAAAGATAGAGAGGCAGGTAAACCAACAGCGGAATAGATTAATACAGACCCGGCATCCGGATCAGATGCCTGCACCTGGTAGTTCCATGCCTGGTTTACGGTTAATGTAATATTTACTGGTTTAATGATGGCAGGAGGTTGGTTTTCTGACTGATTTCCTATACTGAAATTTATGGTCAGGGCCGAACCGGCTGTTCCACTACCCCCGCCGCCCGAATACGGGGTTGCTGTCAGAGAATAACTTCCTATCTGCGGTGTCCACACATTGTAGTTACCACTGTTGTCGCCAAATAAAGCATACGGAGCACTGCTTTCAGTTTTATTATTAACCAGACTACCGGTAAGGGCAAATACGACACTTCCTACAGTAGCCGGACTTGTGTTAGCCCGGATGTTTAAATTGGTAGTTGGCAATGTTGTCGGGTTGATGTTTGCCCCATTCAAAATGGTTTGAATATCCTCTTCTGTATTTGCATTGATCAGGGTAAAACTGATTACTTGTTGGCCGCCAGAAGCAGCGTTAACGGTAACAGTGACCTGGTCCGGAACACTATTGACTAGCAATTGATCCTTTACGGTTAAACTAAAGACATAATTGCCAGCTATCAGATTGCTAACCGATGGCTTGGCTGCGGCAGTACTATTGAACAGAGCTGTATTCGGGCCACTCACCTGTATCCAGGAATAGGTAATATTAGTGCCGTCTTCAGGGTCTGATCCCGAACCATTTAAGTTTACAGTATTCACCGGTAACGTGATGATTGTATCTTGCCCGGCATTGGCTATCGGAGGTTGATTAGGATTGCCATCAGCTTCTTTATATATAGCAATTCCTGAAATTTTTGCATTATTAATCAGAGAGGTTAAAACGATATTCAATATTCCGTCATTTACCTGGATGCTCTCTGCCTTGATTACAGCAGCGTTAAATGCGCCTCCATAATCTTTATAGAGATCTACGTTCGGTAGTGTATATTGCCCATTTTCCACATTAATATTAAATACCCTGGAACCGCTACTTTGAAAATAGATCTCCGCAAAGTGTAATTCCACAGTATATTCACCGGCCTGGGGAACAGGAATACTATAACTGATATCACCATATCGTTCTGATTGGTAGAGAATGTCATTGGCGGTATTACTGATGGCTGTTGAAGTGGTATAAGTAGAGCTGGATCCACCGGTAAAAAATTGATCTGCAGTCCATACTTCATTCCCGAACTGGATATTGCCCCCACCTGAATTGATCCTGATCACCTCGGTGAGTGTAGCAGCTGGCTCAACCGTGATCGTAAAACTGGTAGAGGCTGATAAACCCAGCTGGTCACTAACATTTACAGAAACGTTATAGATCCCGGCACCTGCGGTAACCGTGCCGGAGATGATCCCGGTTGCTGAATTTAAAGATAGAGAGGCAGGTAAACCAACAGCGGAATAGGTTAATACAGACCCGGCATCCGGATCAGAGGCCTGCACCTGGTAGTTCCATGCCTGGTTTACAGTTAAAATGATATCTGGTGGTTTGACAACTAATGGTGATTGGTTTTCCGATTGTTTAAAAACAGCAATTCCTGAGATTTTTGCATTATTGATCAAAGGGTTTAAATCAATATTTAATATTCCGTCATTTACCTGAAGGTTCTCAGCCTTGATTACAGTGGCGTTAAATGCTCCTCCATAATCTTTATAGAGGTCTACATTTGGTAACGCGAACTGCCCATTTTCCACATTAATATTAAATACCCTGGAACCGGCACTTTGAAAATAGACCTCTGCGAAATGTAGTTCCACAGTATATTTTCCTGGCTGTGGAACTGGAATATTATAACTGATACTGCCATATCGTTCCGATTGGTAGAGAATGTCATTCGTCGTATTACTGATGGCGGTTGAATTTGTATAAGTAGAGCTGGATCCCCCGGTAGAAAATTGATCTGCGACCCATACTTCACCTCCGAATTGGATGCTTCCCCCGCCCGAATTGATCCTGATCACTTCAGTCAAAGCCGGAGCTGTGGTATTCACCACATTAAGATAATCCCACGATGCAGTGTATGGAGCTTTGTTTCCTGAAGAGGCAATGATTCCAATAGCTAACGCACTATTATTCTGCACAACATCAAGTAGATTTCCGGTAAGTATAATAGAGGAACCAATAGTAATTGAATTTTCCATGGAGTTATCCTTATACCGACATTGTACAATCCCAGTTAAGGGATTGATGTCCATAAACAACTCAATCGAACTGGCTGACAGTATATCACTTACCGGAAAAATATTCTGGTTAGTTACTATTCCACTATTCTCAATAAGAATTTGAAATCCAGGATTGCCATTATTTGCATGCAGGACAAATTTTAAATAATTATTCTGGTCTCCTGTACCAAAATAGATGCCTTGAGACTGTGTTCCTAATTGAGATGCCGGGATTCCATCGAAAAAAGACGATCCAAGAAGCTTACTTTGAATTGTAAACGGGGAAGTGTTTTTATTGATGTTTACGCCAAATTGAAAGGCGAATCTTTGATTATTAGTTGCTGCATCGCCTGATTCTGCAGGAGTTGTAGCAATACCCACCGCTCCGCCCATAATTAAATTCGAACTATCTGGATCATAATTATTGATCCAGTCAACATTATTGGTCATCAAACCTGTAAAACCCATTCCGAACAAACCAAAACCCGGATTTCCATTTAAAAATGGATAATTAACAGGCAAATGTGTGTTTAGACCATTGGCATTATCTAATGCGAATTTATCCTCAAAGTCATTAAGTCCATCATTATCATCATCAGTATCCGTCAAATTAGAAATACCATCAAGATCGGCATCATTTGGTTTGCTTGCAGCAGAACAGGGATCAGTTCCGTTAACTGTTTCGTCTCCGTTGCTGTATCCATCTAAATCATCATCTAAAATATAACTGTTAATGTCACCGGTGCAATTTGTATTGTAAATGGCATTCGCCATCGTATTATTTTCACCGCTGCCTCCCTGACTGGTTGAGCCAGCGCATATATATAATTTACCCAGGTAGTAGATCAATTGGGTGCCGTGCCTGCCAATATTCAGATCTGGCCTGGTTACACAAGTATTATTTACCGGGTTGTATGCTTCAACTACTGCAAGTGCCGTCTCAGAAGTACTGACCTCTCCACCTGCTATGATAAGTTCGTCATTAACATTAGCTGCTGCAGCAGCTCCACGTGGAGTAGGAATTATAGTTGGGGAGGTCCAGGTACCTGATGGGATATCATAAACATCCACATTTGCTATCGTATTTGCGGCAAAGTCAGGATAATGGGTTTGCCTTCCTCCGGCTGCATAAATTTTACCATCAATCAGGGTGGCCATAAAGTGGTCCCTGGATGTTGGTGCATCAGGAAGAGGTGTCCAGGTCCCTGTTTCCGGGTCAAACAGATCAAACCAGGGTACCCAGCCGTCTTTGTGACCATTTTGTATCCCACCAACTATATAAAACTTGTTTTCATACAATACCACCCCGGCCGATCCTCTTCTGCGGTTTGCAGGAATTAATGCTCCTGTTATCCAGGTATTACTCTGAGGATTATATTTATATATGTTATCAACCGGACTTTCATCAGGAAAGGATCCCTCGAAGGCGCAGATTGCATATATTTCTTCGTTATAAACTATAGCCTGGAAATGGTTCAGTTCTATTGGAGGAGGTGCCCCGGTAGTCCATATTTTTGTTACAGGATCAAAAATGTTAACATTTTTTATGCCCCGTCCGCCTATAAGATAAAATTTGCCATTTAGTTCAACAAATCCGTTCTCATGCCTGGCTTCCGGTGTACCTGCGGAAGTATTGTAAACCACTTCATTCCAAATGCCCGCTGGCTCCACAGGTTCAAAAACTGTAATATTATTTTCATCAAAAGTGACAGCCCATATCGTTCCTGGAAACACCTCGTTATCTCCCTGGGCGGTTACATCCAGTGGCTGACTGCCAAATCCTCCTGCCAGTATGGAAACATCAACTACGGCTGTTCCTTGCTCGTTCAGTTTGATTCGATAGATGTTGCCGTCAAAAGAAGCTGCCAAAAGGTCTCCTGTTAAAGCTCCATTAAAATAATTTACTGAAGTATATTCAGCTAAACCATTGGTAGAAGAAGCCCAGGTATACAATGCGCCATCGTTTACACCAGGATTACGAAAATCTGATTCCACCAGATTAGCCAGATTTACCGGAACAGGAGGCCAGTCAATGGTAGGTTTAACATCAAAATGCACCATATTCGTACTATTATCATACCAGTAGAGTCCTGCACCGGCTGGATTGGCTCTTATTGGATTTGGATGGCCACCATATATTGGTGGTATGCCTGGTGCAGACACAAGATGCAAATTGTCGAGATTATTTACTGCAGCGTCATTCGCTCCCGGGCCTGTAGAGCCTGGCTCTCCCTGAACATACTCATTGGTCACATTAGGTGTGCCCTCATTTTTTGGATATCCTCCCCAGCCGCTATTGGCTCCATTATCTATCGTATACATCCGGCCAGCCTTGCCGGGTGTTTTAGTTATCACCAGATCATAGGAGTTTCTGTAGCCAGCTGAATGTATTTGCACAGGTCCGTTAATAACTAGTTTAGCCTGATTTAATCCATCATTTCCCCCAAATGGATCATTTTGATCTGCTCCATTAGGCCCGGTATTGGCACGGGTGGGATCATCCAGCGTAGGTATGTCGTATGATCCATTAAATTGAGTTTCAATAACATTCAGATCTATTTTTATAATAGCGGCTGATAACGCATATTCTGTAAGAAACGCAAAATTGTTTGAAGGAGATCCGGCATTGGTATGTCCACCGGAAGCTAAATAAAGAATGTTGTTCTGTTCATCAAGCTGTAAACCATTACTTGCATGGTTTTCTTCTGACCGGGGTAGCCCTCTTACAATATCTGCTTTGGTCCAGGAACTTCCATTCCAGGTTAGTTTCGAGATAATACCAGAATTGGTATCAAGGTTCTGGTCACCCCCTGTTCCACCGCCACCAATTCGGTAATCACTTGATGACACATATAATACCGGATTGGTGCTGGTACCAACAACAAGGATCCCTGTTATTTCCCGGCTTGTTTCAGAGGTGTTTAAAGTGCCGTCGTCATCATGGTTTGAGATATTCTTAACCAGGAGAATCGTTTCAGTGTTGGTTATTTCATAATTATTGGGGGCAGTTTTTTTAATTGTATATGCATAGATGGTCCCATCATGTTGTGCTACATATAGTCGGCCATCGGGGCCAAAATCTAAAGAAGTTGGATTGGATAAATTATCTCCAGATAAGTTGCTTGGAGTAAAGTTGACCGTTGATTGCCCATAACAATTATTGGTAATTGCCGGGAATGCAATGATTATAGCCCATATAAAAACACTTACGCAACATTTTATTATAGGGGTATAATAAGGTTTCATCATGCAGGCCGATTGAAAACTTATCCGGTTTAATTACCCGGAGGTCGTTAAGTTAATTACATATTGTAAATCCATTAGTTTTGCACAATTTTCTCATTAGTGTTGCACAATTTTCAAATTAGTTTGTGAATATGTACACAATTTTCTACCTTCGCAATCCTTAACGAGAGGAGGTATTTCAGATTATGATTATTATCAACATTAAAGACGGCGAATCATTAGATAAAGCTTTAAAGCGTTTCAAGAAGAAATTCGAAAAAACAGGGGTTTTAAGAGAGCTTCGTAGTCGTCAGGCGTTTGAGAAAAAGTCTATCACTCGTAGAACTACAGTTAAAAAAGCGATTTACAAGCAAGGCTTAAATCAGGAAACGATATAAGTTTTCAATAAATATTTTTAAACTTCGAAACTATTTGTATATTCACTTTTGAGGATATATAAATAGTTTTTGATGTTTTTAGAGCGTTTTATACAATATCTGCAATTCGAAAAACGGTATTCTCCCCATACCATCGGCGCTTATAAGAAGGATCTTTTTCAATTTTCTGAATTTATTTCTCTTAATCAACAAACAATACAAACTGTTTCACACTATGATATCCGTTCGTGGATAGTCGAATTGATGGATCATGGTATTGATCCGAAAACGATAAATAGAAAGGTCTCCGCGCTTCGGTCTTTATATAAATTTTTACTCCGGGAACAGCTTGTTGAGAAAAATCCGGCTGCACAGATACAAACGCCAAAAGTTGGTAAACGGCTTCCGGTAATTATTGAGGAAGAGAAAATTAATTCACTGCTTGTTCAGTTTGAATTTAATGATGATTTTTCTGGCCTTCGGGATAAATTAGTTATTGAATTGTTGTATGGAACAGGGATGCGCTTGGCCGAACTGGTTTCGTTGAAAGATGTCGATTTTAACAAGTACGAACAAAATATCCGGGTTTTTGGAAAGCGCAGTAAAGAGCGGATCATCCCTCTTAATAAATCATTGGCGAAACTACTGGACCAGTATTGTGCCATCAAGAATACACTTTTCAGCACTGAAGCCCTTATTGTAACCAATG
Source organism: Sphingobacteriaceae bacterium (assembly GCA_036402155.1). Classification (GTDB taxonomy): domain Bacteria; phylum Bacteroidota; class Bacteroidia; order Sphingobacteriales; family Sphingobacteriaceae; genus DASWTL01. The sequence continues at coordinate 6,571 of DASWTL010000377.1, forward strand.
AAGGAAATAAGGCGTATACAAAATTAGTATACAGAATCGTGCATAAATACTTGTCAATAGTATCTACTCAAAACAAAAAAAGTCCCCATGTTCTCCGGCATACATTTGCTACCGGATTATTAAATAATGGAGCAGATCTGAATGCAATAAAAGAGCTTCTTGGACACTCAAGTCTGGCCGCAACGCAAGTATATACCCACAACTCGGTTGAACGGTTAAAAACGATTTATAAGCAAGCTCATCCTAAAGCTTAATTCTATGGTAACCCTAAATTTATAAGCCTATAGATTAAACAATTACGCCACTAAAAAAGGAGGAAACATGAAAATCAGAGTACAGTCTATCCATTTTGACGCTGATAGAAAGTTGTTGAATTTTATACAGAAGAGGGCCGATAAGCTCGATCAGTTCTTTGATCAGATTATTAATGGCCAGGTTTACCTTAAATTAGAGAATACAGGTGATGAGGAGAATAAAATTGTTGAAATCAAGATTTTGCTTCCCGGAAATCAGCTTTTTGCTAAGGAAAGATGCAAGACATTCGAAGAAGCAACCGATAAATCCATTGAGTCTTTGCGCCGCCAGGTGAATAAACATAAAACTAAAGTACAATCCTATTTGAGCAATCATAAAGAAACTTTATTTAATCCTGTTTTTGCTCAGGCTTTTTCATAAAAACCGCTAACTTTGCGGCTTAATATTCGGCAGTAAAACAGCTGCCGAATATTTTTTTAAAAAAATTTTGTTGC
>DASWTL010000378.1:0-20017 GCA_036402155.1 Sphingobacteriaceae bacterium
AAGATGCAGAAGAAATACCTGATATGATCATTGCTCATGCACCAGGAACAATTGCAGGAGATCGTGCAGAATTAAATGCGGTTGAGAGATTATTTAGGGGTAAAAAGCCTTACCTGTATTCTAACAAATGGCAAATTGGCCATACACTCGGAGCTGCAGGAGGTATGAATATGATTCTCGGCTTAACGATTCTGCAAAATAATCATATTCCAACATTCCCATATCCCGTATGGTTGGATCAGGAACCACCAAACAAAGTCAATAATATATTAATCAATGCCATGGGGTTTGGAGGAAATGCAGTAAGTGTTATGGTTTCAAGACTTAAATAAGTCAGAAGTATGAGCCTGTGAATCTGAAACAGAATAATACTTACTTCGCAAGTTCCAGCCGCAAGCCTACATCTGTAACCTCGCGTAAAGGATTATCCCGCATATTTTGCTCAAGCATGAGGGTATACTTCCCTGCTTTATCAAATTTGTGATTTGATTTGAAAGGCAGTTGATAGCTATAAATATTACCGGAGCCCTTACCTAACCATTCTCCATCAGGTAAGGCTAATCTGAATTCTTTTCTTTCAACAGATTTTTTACCATCCGGGGATACCATATGAATAAGAAAATAAATATTGGAGTACTTATATTCAGAAGTATGCCTTAAATTAAGGTAAATATTATACCTGGCAGTTGTATCGCTAATTTCAAAAGGTAACTGAACTTTGTTTAAATAGCTCCAATAATGACGCGGTATAGCCTGATGATTATCAACTAATGCATCATTCCTTATACAGGAAGATAACAGAATGCTTAAAAGAAAAAGAGCTGAAAATGAAGTTTTGAAAAATGTATTCATCTATTCACCAGGTTTTTCACGATTCTGATTACGGTTTGGCCTTCTGCGTTTATTACGATTATTCCGGTTCTTATCTCCCGCAGGTGAACCCCCATCGGTTACTGGTTTCGCACTCACTGCAGGTGGTATTTCCGACTGCTTATTTGGCTTTTGAGCAGGAGCACCACCTGGCTTTTGCTTATTACGGTTACGATTGTTGGGTTTCTTTTTACGGTTTCGCTCGTCTAAACGGGTTAAACTATCCTGACCCACAACATTTTCGTAATCCAGCACTTTTTCAGCCCGCACATCAGATACTACCTCTTCCAATAAATATTCAGGTGAATTTCCATCACGATTCATCTTTACGATCTCACGTACCCGGCTAATCGGAACGGCTATCCAGTTTTCCTGATTTGGAAAACTAAACCACATTAACTTTTTGAAAATATCTGTTTTTTGCAGACGGGCGGTTCCATTGGTTGTTTCCAGCTTTTCAACATTATTAGGGATGTCTTTTATAGCATCCATATACGTATCAAGCTCATAATTGAGGCAGCACTTCAGTTTACCGCATTGTCCCGCAAGCTTTAATGTATTTAAAGAAAGATTCTGATAGCGCGCTGCAGAAGTAGACACGGTTTTAAAATCGGTTAACCAGGTTGAACAACATAGCTCACGTCCACAAGAACCAATTCCGCCCAACCGGCTGGCCTCCTGGCGCATACCTATCTGACGCATTTCTATACGCACCCTGAAGGCTTCAGCCATTTTCTTAATCAGTTCCCTGAAATCTACCCGGCCTTCAGCAGTGTAATAAAAAGTAGCCTTTGTTTTGTCGCCCTGATAATCCACATCACTAAGCTTCATAGAGAGTCCAAGGTTTAATGCAAAAGTTCGTGCTTTATGCATGGTATCCCACTCAATCTCTTTGGCGGCCTTCCACTTGTCAACATCGGCCGGAGTAGCTTTTCTATAGATCTTCTTGGTGACATCGCCAACATTTAAATGCTTCTTTTTAAGTTGCATTCTAACCAGTTCGCCGGTTAACGAAACGTGGCCAATATCATAGCCGCCTGTAGTAGTTTCTACTGCTACAAGTTCGCCTGCTTCTAAGTATAAGTTATCATTATTGAGGTAAAAATCCTTTCTGGATCCTTTAAACTTAATCTCAATAATGTTAAATGGTTTATAATTGGATGGCATGTCCATATTGGCAAGCCAGTCATATACATCTAATTTGCTGCACCCATTGGTAAGGCATGTGCCATTACTTTTGCAGCCTGCAGGCGCACATCCGCCTGTTGAGCAACTTCCGCATCCCATAATTAACTGAATATATAGTGAGTCCCCGAAGGGATCGTATTATGTTTTAATATATTAACAAATTGTAAAGATACATCTAAAAATAGAATTTTCGGGTTAGCATTCCGCTCTATATGGTAATATGCTTTTTCCAGCTCAGAAATAATCGCTTCAGCTTTAGACAGATTCATTACTTTGCTAAAGTTTTTAATGAAGTCCAGTTCTGCAGAATGCAAATGTACAAGCTCTGAAGCCCCTACCATAACCATAGCACTTTCACGTATCAGGTTAATCCCATATCGTAAAAAGCTTTTTTGATTCTCCCTGCCGAACTTAGAAGCTACTTCGGTAAATTCAATGAACTGTGTACCCTTATCACTGTAGCAGTTTCGCAACCAGGAGGCAAACATTTCAAAATGATCATTAACTTCTTCCTCAAGCAGATTCAAAGCAGTTTGCAGGTTCCCTTCACTCAGATAGGCTAATTGCTTAGCTTTTTCTTCGGATATATTTTTTCCATGGACCAGATATCCCGTTATATCTTCAAACGTCAGTCTGGGAATTTTCACTAACTGCGTTCTCGAAAGAATAGTATTAAGGATCTGGTCTTGTTGTTCTGCTACTAAAATAATCAGAGTTTTCTCGGATGGCTCTTCCAGTGACTTTAACAAACGGTTCCCTTCATTCCTTAAAAATTCAGGGAGCCAGATAATCACAGTTTTAAATTCTGATTCAAAAGGTTTTAAAGCTAACGTTCGTAAAATATGTAAACATTCTGCTTTATTGATATTAGGTTGTTTATTTTGAGCATCAAGCCGTTCACGCCATTTTTCAAGGTTGAAATACGGATTAGACAATAATAGGTCGCGCCACTCATCCAGGTCAGGCAGTGCATCTTCTTTTTCACCTCCTCTGAAAAAAGGATATGAAAAATGAAGATCAGGATGAATGAGTTTATTATATTTTCTACACGAAGAACACTCATTGCAGCTATCTTCTGCACTGCGGTTTTCACACGATATATATTGTCCGTAAGCTACGGCCAGCGCTAATCCGCCAGAGCCTTCAGGCGCTAAAAAGAGCTGGGCATGACTTATCCTGTTTTGTTGAACGCTTTGAATCAGATGTTCTTTAACTTCGGCCTGGCCGACGATATCTTTAAACAGCATATCCGCAAAATAAGAATTTTGATCGATATGAGAGCAGACCTTAATTTTAAATACATCTGTAATGAACAACTTTTAGGAAAATAAGCGTTTTCTGTTTGTAAGTTTACCATTTGATCTGATATCCTGATGCTTCGCTTTTTTTGCTTACTTTATCTCTTACAATTCGCCTGGCACGATATCCATGCGCAGCAACGAACATTGCATGGGGTTATTTATGAGCAGGGTACCGCACAGCGGGTTGGATCGGCAATTATAAAAAACAGTACTTCAGGCGTTGCTGTCAGATCCAATAATATGGGAGAATTTATCATTACGGCTGCTCCAACAGATACTCTTTTGATTACAAAACCAGAGTATGCAGATTATAAGCTGGAAGCTTCTTCAAATAAAATCGTATTGATACAGCTGTTGAAGATCCGTAAACTGGCAGAAGTTGTTATCACAGCCAAAACAAAGAAACAGGAAATGGAGGAAGTTCTTCAGGGATATCGCAAAAAAGGGGTATATTATAATGGAAAGCCACCGCTATTATCCTATATTTTTAAGCCCTTAACAGCGATTTACGAACTTGTAGGGAAAGATCCTTCAAATGCAAGACGCTTTAAAAATTACTACAACAGGGAAATTGAGGAATCAGAAATTGACAGGCGCTTTAATCTGGCTCTTGTGAAAAGGCTCACAGCTCTGGAAGGAGTTGATCTCCAGAATTTCATGATTTCATACAGGCCCGGATACGAAAAAATCATCACCTGGTCTGAATATGATCTGATGAGCTATATAAACAGGTCCTATAAAGTATTTAATTCAGCAGGCAGGCCAGCACCCCCAACTTTACCTTCGCTTACCGGAAATTAAATTGCTAATTTTTCACATGCCTTTTCTGCAGCAAGTTTTTCGGCATTCTTTTTATTATAATCCCTTCCAACACCATAAATCTCAGAATCAATATTTACCTGGATGGTAAATAGCTTGGCGCTTTCACCTTCCGAGTTCGCTACCAATTCAAAAGTAATATCTTTTCCATGACGCTGACACCACTCTATTAATTTGCTTTTAAAATTCGATTCGGTTAGCTCAAGGGTATGAATATCAATATGAGGCTTAATTATTCTGTTAATTAAAAAATCCCGTGTGAAGTTATAACCTTTATCCATGTAAATAGCGCCTATCAAAGCTTCAAAAGCGTCTCCCAACAGTGAGCTTTGCTTATTCTGATAATTTACCATTCGGTTATCAAACTCAATAAGTTCATTTAATCCCAGCCGCCGCCCTAAAGCGTTAAGGTTAGACCGGTTAACAATTTTCGAACGCATTTCAGTCAGAAACCCTTCATCCTTGTAAGGATATCGCTTAAATAAAACTTCAGCTACAACACTACCCAATACTGCGTCACCAAGAAACTCCAGACGTTCGTTACTGTTTTTGGTACCATTTTTCAGAAGGGCGGCCACAGATTTGTGTCTGAATGCCATACGGTAAAGGGTGATATTTCCGGGAATAAAACCCAAAAGATTTTTTAATGCCCTTACATGCTGCCGGTAGGGAGAAAAATAATATTTATAAATCCTAAACAGCATATGTCCCGATAACAGTTATGCTAAGATAAATGGTTTTCTAACATTCCGGAAAGATACAATGTTAACCCTCGTATTTTTTGAAAATTACAGATGCATTATGGCCGCCAAAACCAAATGTATTGCTTTGAGCAGCGCGCACAGTACGTTTCTGTGCAGTGTTGAAGGTTAGATTTAACTTCGGATCAATGTCCGGATCGTCTGTAAAGTGATTAATTGTAGGAGGAATTATATCATTTTTTACAGCAAGAATAGAAGCTATTGCCTCTATCGCCCCTGCGGCACCCAAAAGATGCCCGGTCATGGATTTGGTAGAGCTGATGTTTAAACGAAAAGCGTTATCGCCATAAAGGTCAACTATTGCCTTTGTTTCACTGATATCACCTAATGGAGTGGACGTACCATGTACGTTAATATAATCAATATCCGAAGTGGTTAACCCGGCATCTCTCAATGCATTGGTCATTACCAATTTTGCACCTAATCCTTCAGGATGTGGAGCTGTGATATGATTTGCATCGGCACTCATGCCACCGCCAACCAGTTCAGCATATATTTTTGCTCCTCTGGCTATTGCATGTTCACGCTCTTCCAGAATAATAGTTCCAGCACCTTCACCGGCTACGAAACCATCACGATCCTTATCGAAAGGCCGTGACGCGGTTTTTGGATCATCATTCCGGGTAGAAAGTGCATGCATGGCATTAAATCCGCCCATGCCTGCTTCATTAATAATTGCCTCTGAACCGCCTGAAATAATAACATCAGCCATTCCTAAACGTATATAATTGAATGAATCAATCAATGCGTTAGTAGATGACGCACAGGCAGAGACAGTTGAGAAGTTGGGACCCCTCAAGCCATACTTAATTGATATATGCCCGGGAGCAATATCAAGTATCATTTTAGGAATAAAGAACGGATTAAATCTTGGTGTACCATCTCCGGTGGCGAAGTTGGTGACTTCATCAAGAAATGTTTTTAATCCTCCGATACCTGCGCCCCAGATCACTCCGATACGATTGGTATCATGTTTAGAAAAATCAAGCCCTGAATCTTTAACTGCCTCATCGGTAGAAGCAAGGGCAAAATGCACAAATGGATCCAATTTACGCGCTTCCTTTCTATCCAGAAAATCTTCAGGATTGAAATTTTTAACCTCGCACGCAAATTTGGTCTTAAATTTTGTCGTATCAAATCTGGTTATAGGAGCGGCTCCGCTTACCCCATTTATCAGGTTATCCCAGTATTCAGAAACAGTATTACCGATAGGAGTAAGCGCACCTAGTCCTGTTACTACAACTCTTTTAAGCTCCATTTATAGATATCAAGCGTAAGCTTATTTTACGTTTTTTTCTAAGTATGCGATTGCCTGACCTACTGTGCCGATAGTCTCAGCCTGGTCATCAGGAATAGCTACGTTGAACTCTTTCTCAAACTCCATGATTAATTCCACGGTGTCTAATGAGTCAGCGCCAAGGTCGTTGGTAAAGGAAGCTTCCGGGGTAACTTCATTTTCATCTACTCCTAATTTTTCTACGATAATTGCTTTAACTCTTGAAGCGATATCAGACATAGTTTTATATTTTTAATGGTTAAATAATTCTGTGCAAAGAAAAATAAATTCTAATTAATATCAAACCTTTTTGTTTATCCCTTCATTCTTGATCAGAATATACATAAAGCGTTTTTTATCTTTGTAAATTGATTTACTGTTGTTATTGTTTTGAACAAACTAACGTTAAAATTTGAACCGGACCTTGACTTTACCTTAATTGCGATAACGGCACCTTTAAAGGACTATCGTTTTTGTTTCAAAGTTAACAAGCAATTAGGCAGAGAGTTTTATCGGATTGATGAATTAAAACTCTCTTTTAATTCTGATGATGAGGCTTTTTATTTTTCACGGTACTATTATCTGGATAGTCAGACCGACAATGAATATTATATTTTAGCAAATAAAGGGTCTGAAGGTTTCTTAATTCCGGAAATGAAAACTGTAGATTATTTTTTGTTGATTTATAATTTTATTGATGAAGATGATGTACAATGGATCATTTCAGGCTTAAATAAGATCAATGAAGTGCTTGTTGCAGCTGAAGTTGACCCAAAGAAATTGAAATCTAAAGAAAATCTGGTATTTTAGCGGCTCCGTGTATTTTGTACACTATATATTTGCACCTATTACATAAATTAAGAATTTAATGAAAACTGTTTATAACAGAACTAAAATTGTAGCCACTCTCGGCCCCGCTTCATCTTCGAAGGAAACATTATTGAGTATGATCAAAGCTGGGGTAGACGTTTGCAGGTTGAATTTTTCACACGGGCGTCAGGCTGATCATCAAACAGTAATAAACATAATCAGGGAGATCAACAAGCAGTATAAAACCAATGTAGGTATTCTTGCTGACCTCCAGGGACCAAAAATACGTATCGGCCTGGTGAAAGACGGGGGCGTACAGCTATTGAATGGAAGCCAGATTGAAATCACTACCAAAGAAATGATTGGTGATGAAAAACAGATCTACATTACGTACGAAAGTTTCCCGAGAGATGTCAGACCCGGAGAAATCATTTTACTTGATGACGGAAAGATCCAGATGCGGGTTCTGGCCACCAATAATAAAGATTCAGTAACCTGCGAAATCGTACACGGCGGTGTGTTAACATCCCGAAAAGGGGTTAACCTTCCTAATACCAAGGTTTCTATCCCGAGTTTAACTGAAGAAGATCTGTCAAACCTGGAATTTGCACTTAAAAATGATGTTGAATGGATCGGGTTGTCGTTTGTACGTTCTGCTGAAGATATTGTAGAATTAAAACGTATTATCAGCCGCAGTGATTCGTCAGCACGTGTTATTGCTAAAATTGAAAAGCCGGAAGCGATAGACAATATTGATGAAATTATTGCCGCTACAGACGGAGTGATGGTTGCCAGGGGAGATCTTGGAGTGGAAATGCCGATGGAGCAGGTTCCCGGGTTACAAAAAATGATAGCACGCAAATGTCGCGAAGCTTCAAAACCGGTAATTGTTGCTACTCAGATGATGGAGAGTATGATCACCACCCCGCGCCCGACAAGAGCAGAGGTGAATGACGTTGCAAACTCGGTTCTTGACGGCGCTGATGCAGTGATGCTGAGCGGTGAAACATCAGTGGGTGAATTTCCGATCATCGTAATTGAAGCTATGCAAAAGATCGTTCGGAATGTTGAAGAAACTTCCTATCCATTTAATACCCCGAAGTTAATCAACGAAGCGTCTCCAACCTACATGTCTGATTCGGTTTGCGGATCTGCGGTTTTTCTTGCTGAAAAAACCGGCGCTGTTGGTATAATATCTATGACATCATCAGGATACACAGCATTTGAGATTTCCAGCCATCGTCCGCGTGCAAATACTTTTATTTTCACCAGCAACAGACAGCTATTAAATACACTGAGCTTACTGTGGGGAGTACGTGGTTTTTACTATGACAAGTTTGAAAGCACAGATAAATCAATCAGTGATGTTAACAAAATATTAAAAGATCAAAAACTGGTAGAACCTGGTCAGATCGTAATTAATACGGCCGCCATACCTATTGAAAAAAAGGCTAAAACAAACATGATTAAGGTAACACTTATCGATTAAATTACACTAATTCATCCAACAAAAGCCTGATTAATACGTTATTTAATCAGGCTTTTTCTTTTACATAGAAAAGTGTAAAAATAAGTTCGCCAAACAAGGATTTTTGTGAGTTTTCCACAGATTTAAATAGCTAAAAATCAGTATATTATAATTAGTATCAATGCACATGCGCTGATACACTAACAACCTGTGGAAAACTCTGATTGGAGATGCAGGGCTTCAAGTAATAGATTTGATTAAAAACCCCCTAACATTTTTCAGGGTGTTAATCGTCTCTATTACAACTAATAAAAATATCAATATGGGAAAATCTTCAGCAACCAGGCCAGCAAAAGGAACCGGGAAAGGTCTCGGGTTTCAACGCTACTTTACTAAAGAGGGTGTAAATGTGTATGACCTTTTTACTTACGAGAAGCGTTCATCGGTTATACGTAATCCGGCAGGTGATGCCGTTTTCGAAATGAAAGATGTTGAGGTGCCTGCATCATGGAGTCAGGTTGCTACAGATATTCTTGCTCAGAAATATTTCCGCAAAGCCGGCGTTCCTCAACCCGATGGAACTACCGGCTCAGAAAAAAGCATAAAACAGGTAGCTCATCGTATGGCTGACTGCTGGAAACAGTGGGGCGTACGTTACGGCTATTTTTCTTCCCCGTCTGATGCACAGATTTTTTATGACGAGCTTGTTTACACCATTGTTGGCCAGTTGGCGGCGCCAAATTCTCCGCAATGGTTTAATACAGGTCTTCATTCATCTTATGGTATTACCGGAAAGCCACAGGGTCATTATTTTGTTGATCCGGTAACAGAAGAACTTCAAAAATCAACTTCAGCTTATGAGCGTCCTCAGCCGCATGCCTGTTTCATCCTTTCGGTAAGTGATGACCTGGTTAATGATGGGGGAATCATGGATCTTTGGGTTCGTGAAGCAAGAATTTTCAAATACGGATCAGGAGTTGGAACCAACTTCTCTGCCATCCGTGGTGAGAACGAAAAATTATCAGGTGGAGGATATTCTTCAGGCTTAATGTCATTCCTTAAAATAGGAGACCGTGCAGCTGGAGCAATTAAATCAGGCGGAACAACACGTCGGGCAGCTAAAATGGTTTGCCTTGACCTGGATCATCCTGAAATAGAAGGATTTGTAAACTGGAAAGTTGAAGAAGAGAAAAAAGTGGCGGCACTGATAGCTGCCGGTTACTCATCTGATTATGAAGGAGAAGCATATCGTACCGTATCCGGTCAGAATTCAAATAACTCCGTTCGTATTCCAAATGCTTTTTTCAAAGCTCTGGAAACCGGCAATAAATGGGATTTAATAGGACGCATAAGCGGGAATGTAGTTAAAAGCATTTCTTCTGAGAAGCTTTGGCAGGATATTGCATTTGCTGCATGGGCTTGTGCCGATCCGGGTGTTCAATATGATACTACCATTAACGAATGGCATACCTGCCCTGAAGGCGGACGGATCAATGCATCTAATCCGTGTTCAGAATACATGTTCCTTGATAATACGGCTTGTAACCTGGCCTCGATCAACCTGGCGCATTTCTTTGATCCGAAAACATTAATATTTGATGTAAAAGGATTTGAGCATGCCTGCCGTGTCTGGACAGTGGTTTTGGAAATATCTGTCCTGATGGCTCAGTTCCCATCAAAAGAAGTTGCACAGCTGTCTTATGATTACCGTACACTGGGACTTGGTTATGCTAACCTGGGCTCTATGTTAATGGTTGCCGGCATTCCTTATGACAGTGACAAAGCCCGTGCAATTGGCGGCGCTATCACAGCGGTAATGACAGGAACAGCATACGCTACTTCTGCAGAAATGGCCAAGTCTCTTGGTGCATTCCGCAGATATGAAGAGAACAAAAAACACATGATGCGTGTAATGCGCAACCACCGTTACGCGGCCTATAACGCCAATGAATACGAAGGTTTGGAGATTGCTCCTCCGGGAATAGATCCGAAATATTGCCCAGACTACTTATTATCTGCCGCATGTAATTCATGGGATAAAGCCGTTGAGCTTGGTGAGAAATATGGGTATCGGAATGCACAAACCACGGTTATTGCACCAACCGGTACCATCGGCTTAGTAATGGATTGTGATACTACCGGTATAGAACCTGATTTTGCTTTAGTAAAATTCAAAAAACTTTCAGGCGGTGGATACTTCAAGATCATTAACCAGGGTGTTCCATCTGCTTTGCGTAACCAGGGATATGCCGAGCATGAGATTGAAACGATTGTTAATTACGCTAAAGGTGCAGCAACCTTAAAAGGCGCGCCGCACATCAATTTTGATTCTTTAGCAGCTAAAGGATTTACCCAGGACGAGCTGGAAAAAATCGACAAGTCGCTAATGGCTGCCTTTGAAATAGGATTTGTATTCAACCAATGGACTTTAGGCGAAGAATGCCTGCAGCGTCTTGGCTTTAAAGCCGATCAATACAGTTCTCAGGATTTCAACCTATTGCGTGCACTGGGCTTTACCCGTCAGCAAATAGCCGAAGCAAATGAATTTATTTGCGGTACCATGACCATAGAAGGCGCTCCTTATTTAAAAGAAGAGCACTATCCGATTTTTGATTGCGCAAATAAATGTGGTCAGAAGGGTCAGCGTTATATTCATGCTACCGGCCACATTAAAATGATGGCAGCTGCACAGCCTTTCTTATCAGGAGCTATCTCTAAAACAATTAACCTTCCTAACGAAGCTACTGTTGAAGAGATCAAGGAATGTTATGAACTATCCTGGAAATTAGCATTAAAAGCTAATGCGCTTTACCGCGATGGTTGTAAATTATCACAGCCGCTATCTACCAAATCAGCTGATTCTAAAGAGGACAAACTGGATACTGTTGAAGAGGTTCTGGGCGAAGCTGCAAATGTAAAATTAAGTGATCTTACTCCGGACCAGGTACTGGAAGCAGCCCGCGCTATTCTTGAAAGATCAACAGATACTAAATTCAAGCGCCAGTTGTCATCTGTAGTTGAACGTAAAAACCTGCCCGGAAAACGCGGCGGATTCACTCAGAAAGCAGCCGTTGGCGGTCAGACAGTCTTCGTTCGCACCGGAGAGTATGAAGATGGAACATTAGGTGAGATCTTTGTGGATATGCACAAAGAAGGTGCAACTTTCCGCTCACTAATGAACTGTTTTGCCATCGCAATATCGGTTGGTTTGCAGTATGGTGTTCCTCTGGAAGAGTTTGTGGATAAATTTACATTCACCCGTTTTGAACCATCCGGTATGGTTAGCGGACACGATAATATCAAGAGTGCAACCTCTATAATCGATTACATCTTCCGTATGCTGGGTTATGAATACTTAGACCGTCAGGATCTTGTACATGTGATCACAGAGCAAAAAGCCGTTTTAGGAAACCCTCAAATGGCTGATGAAGATGTAAATAACGATGAGAGCAATACGTATGCAAGTACTTCAAAACCAACTGAAACATCATCAGATAAAGTTTTAAAACCAGTACTTGATATTTCAGGCGGTGGCCAGTCGGATGCACCGGCATGCGGCAACTGCGGACATATCATGGTACGCTCAGGAACCTGCTATAAGTGTTTGAACTGCGGTACGCAGGGAGGATGCTCGTAAGGAGTTGTAGGTTTTGAGTTGTAAGTTATAAGTGAGCCCCACCGGAATATGGTGGGGCTTTTTTGTGACAGACTTCCGAAGTTTTGAAAACTTCGGAAGTCTTATGCTAATTAATTATTATTCAGGTATTTTATTACATTTAAGGTATGAAAATTGCCTTAATATTAAGTTTTAGCATGTTTTTCTTTTTGAATTCAAATGGGCAGGACAGGAAATTACTGCCGGAAACCAAAAATGAGTGGAAGATGTGGAAAAAGCGTCAAAAGTATAAAATGACTGTCTGGAAATATTCTCATAAAATTTATATGAAGGATGGCTCTACCTTAAACTCTAATTCAAAAATATTTTTCGATTCACTAACTAATAAGACCTACCTCTATTACAGTTCCGACGATTCTCTACGCAAAATTTATCCGGAAGAAACTACAAGAATATCACGGATAAACCCTTACAAGAAAGATCAGCAAATTGATGGGCTTCCTGCAGAAAAACGTTGGAAATTTCAGGTTATTTCCGGGAAAATAAATGGGTATTCTTCTTTTACCAACTCCACACAACCAGAGGAATTTTCCATTGGCTTGAATGGTTATCAACCAATAACCTCCGAAATTCTTGTAAACTTGCTTATGCCTTATGAAGAAATCTATCAATTATATTTAAAAAAGGAATATTACCAGGCGATAGTCCTGTACAATAAAAAAAATAAAAAATCGCAATCAATTCCGCTTTAATCAAGTGGGAAGGTTTAGTCCGGGTGCCTTATGTGCTTTAGGGAACGAGAAGACAAACGAACGGATATTACATAATAACAGCAAATAAAGCATGCGCAACGAAATAAACAATTTCCTTCTATACACAGCCCCTTCTGGCGATGTAAGGGTAGATGTTTATTTTAAAAGTGAGACGCTCTGGCTTACGCAAAAAGCAATGAGCGAATTGTTTGGAGTAAAAGTGCCGGCTATCAGCAAGCATTTATCCAATATTTTTGAAGATGGAGAGTTAGAAGAGAAGGCAGTTATTTCCATTTTGGAAACAACTGCCTCCGATGGAAAAAACTATAATACCAATTATTACAACCTGGATGCCATCATATCAGTCGGTTACCGGGTTAATTCATCCAAAGCAACCCAATTTCGCATCTGGGTTTGTTCTGGATGACAACCGGCTAAAACAGGGCCAGGTTGTATTTGGTAAGAATTATATAAGCATATCAAAGAATTAGACAAGAATTAACCTATCTCAAAATAGTCAGCGACCCCGTTATTATCTTCCTCCCATTTTTCGGATCAATCACATAATAATATGTCCCGGTAGGCAGATCTTCGCCCTTATATTTGCCATCCCAGGCAGTGGGATAGCCTACCACACCAAAAACAGCAGTACCATAACGGTTATAAACATGTACGGTACATCCCGGATAACTATCCAGATATTTAATAGTCCAGAGATCGTTCACTCCATCATTGTTTGGAGTAAAGGCATTAGGTACTACCGGTCCTTTAAGTACTTTAACAAAAACGTCATCACTGGCGCTGCAGCCCTGATCAGTTGTTATAGTTAACGTATAGGTTATATCATCAGTTGGAGATGCCAGCGGATTCAGAACATCGTCGCGGTTTAAGCCGGTTGAAGGCGTCCATTTATATATCAGGTTACTTCCGGTTGCAGTGGACGGTTTTAATGTTATCTGGCCGCCATCCAGCATTTGAACATCCGGGCCGGCATCAGCAACAGGATTGGCATAAACCATTAAGGGCTGTTGCTTCTGATCGGTACAACCGTTACTGCCCACAAATGTATAGGTTATGATATGGGTACCCGGACCTGCCTGTTTTGGATCAAACATACCTGCTGCTGTCACACCGGTACCTGAGTAGGTTCCACTACCCGGAAAATTATGTATTTCAGATGCCTGAACCAGCTGAATAGCTGCTTCCTCCTCACATATTGCTGAAACCGGATTAAAAACCACTTCGGGAACTGCTTTCAGCACGATATCTTTTGCAATTTCCTTCACACAGGATCCTGAAAAGGCTTTCATACGCACTGTGATTGTCTTGCTCAGGGGTGAATGGAAAACCGGGTAGGTAAATGTATACTGCTTTGCAGTGGCGTTACGTAATGCCGGATCAGTATCTGTAAGTTGATAAGCGGGATCATTAGGATGTTCAGTTTCATTGAAATACCACTCAATTTTGGTGATTTCACCAAAGTCAACCGCGGTTTTATCTTCAAAGATCACACTTTGAGACGTACACAGATCATTTTCATTTAACACCATAAAATCAGGGTTCGGAACGCTTCCCGATACTACAAAAGGTTTAACTAATGTTTCTGAACAACCATTTGAAGCAGTTACCGTCAGACTCACATGATATGTTCCTGCAGCGCTATAGGTGTGAGATGGAGCTATACTTGTGGACACATTCGGGTTTTGTGCAGTTGCATTCACATCGCCAAAATCCCATAAATAAGTAAACGAGCCGGTTGTTCCGGCAATGGAAGACTTGTCTGTGAATGTAGCGGTACCGTTTTCCAGGCAACCATCGGGAATATCAAATTTCACGTCAGGCACGGCAAGGACTGTGATCGTTTTGATTTCATCATCAACACATGTTGATCCGGAATATGCAACCATACGTACCCTGTAATTTTTAGTAGCAGGAGATGTGAATGATGGATAGCTATGGGAATACGTTTCTTCACCGCCATTCCTTGTGCCGGGCGATTCATCTACTATGACTTCACCAGGGTTATTCGCAAAATCATAATACCATTCAATTCTTGTAATAGCTCCAAAATCAACCAATGAAGAATCTTTAAACTCCACCGGCTGGTTGCTGCATAACCTGGCACTGTTTTTCACAACAAAATCCGCTTTCGGCGTAGTGCCATTCACGGTAAAGATTTTCGATATGGTTACTGAGCATCCATATTTAGAGGTTACGGTCAGGGTAGCAGTGTAGACGTCGGATCGAACATACTTATGTCTTGGGTCTTTTTGTGTCGAAACGTTCAGGCTTCCTGATCCCGGATCGCCAAAATTCCATAAATAGGTAAACTCTCCCTGAGTACCATCATCTATGGTTGTCAGATTCTTAAATTGTGCAAATGCATCACTTAAACATACATCGGGAACTTCAAAATCAACCTTTGGTCGAGATCGCACCTGAACTGCGGAAGTAAATAAAAGGCTTTCACAGCCTGTATCAGAAATAACCTTTAGAGTAACGGGATAAGTCCCGGCAGTATCATAGGTATGCAAAACAGCTGAATTATCTGATGCAATTAAACTCTTACCATCCCCAAAATCCCACATCCACGAAATGATGGCACCTTCATTTGCAATAGATCTATCAGTAAATGTAATTGGCTGTTTTTCGCAGGTTGGCGAAGAAACTACAAATTGTGCTTCCGGAGATCTATAAATATGAATGATATATGCTGGGGTGGGTTTTGAAATGCAGCCCTTTTCATTCTCTACCGTAAGTGTGACCGGATAATCGCCTTCTTTGGCATAAATATGCTCAAAAGGGGCTGCCGATGTGCGTACTTCAGTGGTCGAATCACCAAAATTCCAATACCATTTGGTAATAGGTGTGCCATTTGCGGAGCTATTATCTGTAAATGTTATTGTTCCCTTGCAGGCAGACTGCTTATCAGTAATAAAGGAGGGTGAAGGTAAATTGAATACTTCAAAGTTAGTAGTAACTTCTTCCTCGGCATTGCAACTTGTAGGAGCAGGGTTTAAAACAATTGCTTTCAGATCATATGATCCGGCATTCCCAATATCTGTTGATGCGATGGCATACTTATAATAGTAACTTGTAATTCCATTAACTGTTGATGAGCTATCAACGGGTGCGTTAATGGTATCTGTTTTCAAACCACTTTTTAAATTCCAGATAATCTTATCCGTTTTATACGGGAGTTGTAATGTAACATTATATGTTTCACCCATACACAACTCACTTTTTGAAATAGTGCTACCAGGTTCGGATATCGTAATGTTCGCATTTAAATTTTTCAGATCAGCACCGGCGAGGTAGGCATATGATTCCACTGTACCGTACCCATATGCAATGGCTATGAAACCTTCAGAGCTGGTGATCCGGTGTGCAGGATTACCTGAGGTAGAAGACTGTGTAACATCAACAGTGATGAAACTGTACTCGTTATCAATAGATTTAAAAGCACCCGCTGGGAAACTGCCATCAACTTTTAAGTTAGGGATATCTGAATTTTTTAGAATGATATTTAAATAGTGCTTTGTAATTGACGTAAGGGCTGCAGGGTAACTAATTGCAGAATAAACAGTAATATCTTTAAGCGTCTGCTCTATGGGGTTCAAAATAGTCATTTCAGGATCACCTGGAAACGGAGCATTGTTATTATTTGTCGGATTATTAGGGTTACATACTTGCGTGACCTGAAATTGGGTAACAGAGATCGGAAAGTCTGCCTCAATCCGTGTTGCTACAGTTGTTGAGAATGTAACTATGTCCCCGGTTTTATATGGATTATTCAGAGCTACACCGGCCGGTCCGGTTACTTTTATAGTGGTATTATCTTTTGAAACCTGTATCCTGATAATATCGGAGGCTCCATTTTGAGCATTAAAAAATGGAGCAGTTATAAAATTCTTACCCCATGCAGAAACAGGAAACAATTGCTGGTACAGCGGGTCTCCGGAATTAGCGTTTCGGGTACTTCCTGATTCACAATAAGCAGTAAATGTACTGCCTGAAAAAACGGCCACAGGCTTACAGTCTCCAATAGTTTTAATATAAGTCCCGGTGATATCCGAAACAGATTTATACTGATATACATCCCCCTTATTCAGGGTCACTTGGAAAGGTTGTTTTGCAGGTTTGATGTTACCTATACTATTGACACTGGGTGTTATTTCAATCACAGTGTTATTTTCAACCCCAACAATCGTAAATTCAGAGTACGCTTCCCGATTTTGTGATGTTGGACTTTGAATATAGGAGATCGGATAATATTCATTTCCAAGCGCTTTAACGGGAAGTATTAGAGTGGATGCAGAACGTGCGGCATTTGACATATGAGAATAAACAATAATCGGTACATCAGAGGTGATGTGAATTCCGGCATTCGTTTTTACAACATCAGAACCATCTATGTAAGCATTAAGATAGATATTGGGGTCTATAACCACAGGGATAGCCTGACCAGCTATTAATTGAATCGGATTCTGACTATATGGTATACCTCCAACAGTGATGTTAACCACAGCATTGGTAGTGCTGGTTAAAAATAAAGAAAGTCGTGAATTAGTATCATCAGAGTTAGATGAATAAGCAACCCAAAATTCCGTCCCCTTATTAGAAGTATTTTGTGAAAATGCCTCAAATAATCCAAAAAAAGCTATAAGAAAAATTAAACCTGGTAATAGTTTTTTCAACAGCATTTTAGTGATAATACTTTCTCAGGGATAAATTAAATCAACCAACCCTGTTTTAAGTGTATAAAATCGCTGTTTGTTGATTAACATATTGAGTTTAAAAAACTGCAATTATTATCAAATCGCTCAATCTTAAATTCTTTTTACACTAAAAACCACCGTATTATTTTCTCCTACTTCAAATAATGTTATCCTGAATGTTTTGACTCCAGGAACAACATTAAGTTTAGACCCCTTGTTAATATTTTCACAACTGCCTAAACATAGGGCAAATGCAGACTTCCTATTTTCAGGAGTTAATAATTCAAATTCGACATTTACATAACCTTGCCATACACACTGCACCTCTTTTGGGCACCTGTTATCCTGAATATTAATAACCTTAATCCGGACAGAGTTATCATTCCTACCAATTGTGACCGATTGACCACTTTCCAGTGTTATTTTCTTATTATAATCCCCTACTGCATTTTGTTGGCGCTGAATAGTACACGATCCTAAAACAGAAACCAGACACGTATACATAAAAAACTTTAACAACTTCATATCTTAATCCTTTTTAATATGGATAAGGTACACAAACTGATAACTATCAGGTTATCAATTTAAAATTCCTGAAACATGCACAAAATACAAGTGTTGTACATTAATTAACACTCAAGTATTCAGCCTCATGAAAACAAAAATCGTATTATCTCTCGCTATTGCCGGATTGGCATTAACGGGATGCAGTTCCACACAGAACACCACTACTAATAGTGACAGCGATTCTATCGCTCAAACTATCATGCAGGACACCATGTCAAGAGATACAGTGACTATGGATACGACCATGCGGGATACATCAACTAAGGACACAACGCGTAATCCTCAGTAATGGCGTTTAGAAAAATTATTATTCTCTTTTGTGCTGCTTTATGTTTGTATTCATGCAATTCAAATAGCCATAGCAACCGGGAAGCTGATTCGTCTGAAATGATGGATTCAAGTATTATGAAAAAAACTGATACTCTTGATGGAGGTCTTGATACCTCTGTAATTGACACCTCCGATACAGGCAAATAAAACATAAAAAGGGAGAGACACCATATTCAAGGAATCTCTCCCTTTATTGATTATTATTACAGGGATAAACCTAAGCCCACCTGGAATACCTGGTTTTTATAGCGGGGTGTTTGAGATGTGCCATTCTCATTATTTTGCTGTAAATCAATAGCATAACGTCCATACAAACTTGTTTTTGGCCCTAAGTTAAATCCAACTCCAACAACACCTCCAAACAGGCTTTTCTTTAAGTTATCATTATCTTCTTCAACTGTAGTCCGATATTCGCTCTCTCCCTGATCAAATGTTTCGGTGGTTGATGTCAGGAATGAAACTTGAGGACCTACATGAATATTAAAATTGCTGGATGCCTGGATGTTTAGCAGCAATGGGAGTTCTACAAAATTGGTAGTAACCTTATACTCATAAGGTCCCCCTAATAGCGAACTGCCGGTTGTTTTATACCCTTTTTGAGAATAAACCAGTTCCGGAGCAAAAGATAACATGCCGGCCACCGGAATATTTGCAAATATGCCGGCATGAAACCCGGTCTTAAATTCAGTGTCAAAATCTTCATTCTCGTCACTGCTGATCATATTTGCAAAATTAGCGCCTCCCTTTAATCCGAACTTTAATCCTCCGCCAGTTTGTGCATTAGCTATACCTGCAACCAGCAGGCTCATAGCGCATATAAAAATTTTCTTCATTTGTTGTTATTTTTAAACCGTAAGAGAAAAAATTGTGCCAATTTTTACTTTCCCCTGTTTTTGAGCACTTTTGGTTCTGCCAGCCATTACATAAAGTACACACCTTGTTCAAAAGCTGTATTTTTTAAACTACAAACTGCTCATTGAACTTAATATGCAAACACACCGTTAATATGAATATCTTTGAATTTTATCTTTCTTATATGAATAGAACTTTCATTTCTTTAACAGGATTTCTATTAATAACCTCACTCAGCTTTGCACAAGAACCAAAAACCTTTATTGGAAGCTTGCAGGAACAAAATGAATGGGTGGATTCGGTTTTTAAAAAATTAAACCGCCGCGATCGTATTGCACAGCTATTTATGGTGAGGGCACATACTAACCTTGGCAAAAAATATATTGATTCAGTTGGTCGGGTAATTAAAAAAGAAAAACTTGGAGGGGTAGTATTTTTCCAGGGCGGTCCGGAGAGGCAGGCTTTAACCACAAATGCATATCAGCGTTTGTCAAAAGTACCATTACTGATGGCTATGGATGGAGAATGGGGATTGGGTATGCGGTTAGACAGTACGATGTCATACCCATACCAAATGACATTAGGCGCCATTCAGGACAATAAATTAATTTATGAGATGGGTGATGCCATAGCAAATGATTTTAAACGCCTGGGGTTACATGTTAATCTGGCCCCGGTAATGGATGTTA
>DASWTL010000379.1:0-14527 GCA_036402155.1 Sphingobacteriaceae bacterium
GGACTATTTTATAGACACTATTCTAACTACCGAAAGGGTAGTTGAGCAGGATACGCTAAACTATCGGGTCCTGATGTCCACCTTTAAATCCGATAATAATAATTACTTACTGGAGATAGGAAAAACTACAGATACAATAAGTCAGTATAATAAACCGATGCAGCGCATTGCCCTGATCGTTCTTATTGGACTCATACTTATTACTTTAATAATTGATCTTGGATTTACGCGTTTTCTGTTAAAGCCATTAGGACAAATCATCAAAAGCAAGCTTATTAATCGTAAGTTTCCATTTAAGGATGATATACCTTCTGTCCGTACCTCCACATCCGATTTTAAATACCTTGACAATTCGTTAATTCTGTTAATGGATCAGATTCATGAAGCATTTGAAAAAGAACGTGAATTTACTGCAAATGCTTCCCATGAACTTATGACACCGATCAGCATCCTGCAAAATAAGATTGAGAACCTGATGGGTGAACCGGCTGTAGATGAAGCGGTACAGCAACGCCTGATGGAAATGCAGAAAACCCTTAACCGGCTAAAAAAGATAGTCAGGTCGTTATTGTTGATTTCCAGGATTGAAAATGCACAATTTGCCTTATCTGAAGTAGTAAATATTCAGGAGTTGGTTGCAGATGTTATGGAAGACATCAGCCACCGGATGGAAGAAAAAAATATTTCATTAACTATCGATATTCAGGATGTTAATCTTCAACATGTAAATCGCGACCTGCTATTTCAACTGATATATAATTTAGTTAATAACGCAATAAAATATAATCGAGAGAAAGGAAGTATCCGGATAACAGGAGCCGGTACTAAAAATCATTCATATGAACTCGTATTTGAGGATACAGGCATTGGTATACCAAAGGATGATCTTCCGGCTATTTTTAACCGCTTCAGAAAAGCTAATCCCAATGAAAGTGGTGGTTATGGATTAGGACTCTCGATTGTTAAAAGTATTGCCGACTACCATAACATTCAGATCCAGGTAACTTCCGAGGTAAATATTGGCACTAAATTCACGCTGATTTTTCCATCAGATACTGTTGTAAAGTAAGTTCTTCCAAACAATATCAGCGAATAACCCATTAATAAATAAAAGCTGATAAAATATGAATATTCTTGCATCAATAGCCGGCGGTTTAGCGGGAGCTGTAGCCGTCACCTTATTAAATGAAGTAATCAAAAAATTTGATCCGGAAGCGCCCAGGTTAGATCTTTTAGGAATGAATGCCGTTTCAAAAGGTTTTAATGAGGCACACGAACAAGTACCAGCCAGGAAGGATCAATACAAATATTCACTGGCAGCAGATCTGATCGGCAATACCTTGTTTTTTGCTTTGGCAGGAAAAGGAAGCGCTAAAGGAGCGTTAACAAAAGGAAGCTTGCTGGGACTTACTGGCGGACTCGGAGCTGTACTAACTCCCAAGCCTTTGGGGCTTGATGCAAAACAAACAAACAAAACATCTAAAACACAGATCATGACCGTTGCATATTACCTGATTGGCGGATTAGTGGCCGGAGCTGTGGGAAAAATGCTGGCAAAAGAATCAAGTTCAGGACCGCTCTTTGTAAAGTAGGCAGAGAAGCAGGGGATAAAGGACTAAATAATGTTTGTGAATGTTCAGTATCTTTATACTTAAAAGCAACTGTTATGAAGCCAATCTTATCCACCTGTCTAGTTGCGTTGAGTGTCATCACTTTAAACTGTTGTACCAACGGAAATCTAACCAGGAATAATACGGATGCTGGTCATGTGGATACGAAAGACTCATTGAAAGCTTATGTAAATGATCGAGTAAATATTTACGAGAAAGTTACTTTAACTGCAGACCTGGATCGGCTTAGTGAAAACGAAAGGAAGATGATTCCTTTGTTGATCAAAGCTGCCCAATTAATGGATACCCTATTTTGGAGGCAGGCCTATCCTCAGCATGATAGCTTGTTAACTGCTGTTCAGGATGAAAATACCAGAAGGTTTATACATATTAATTACGGTCCATGGGACAGACTTAATAATGACAAGCCTTTTGTAGCGGGGATTGGTCCAAGGCCACCCGGCGCCGGTTTTTATCCGGTTGGGATGACTAAGGAAGAGCTGGAAGCTTCTGACATAAAGAAAAAACGAGAGTTGTATTCCGTTATCCGAAGAGATGCTCAGGGGAAACTGACAGCAATACCTTATCACATTGAATATAAACCGGAATTGGAGAAAGCCGCAGGTTTACTAAACCAGGCTGCAGAACTTGCAGACGATCCGGGCTTGAAGAAATATCTGTTACTCCGGGCAAAAGCTTTGGTAACCAGTGATTATACAGCCAGTGACTATGCGTGGATGGATATGAAGTCTAACAATCTGGATATTATAATTGGGCCCATTGAAAATTACGAAGACAAACTGCTTAATGCCCGCGCCTCATTTGAAGCTTATGTATTAATAAAGGACAGGGAGTGGAGTAAGCGGCTTGAGAAATATGTAGCAATGCTGCCTGAACTTCAACGCGGTCTGCCTGTTGACGCAAGGTATAAAAGCGAGGTACCCGGTACCGAATCTGAGTTAAATGCGTATGATATTATTTATTATGCAGGTGATTGTAATGCCGGATCTAAAACAATTGCAGTAAATCTGCCTAATGATGAAAAGATCCAACAGGAGAAAGGCACCCGGCGCTCACAATTAAAAAATGCCATGCGAGCGAAATTTGACAAAATTATGGTGCCAATCGCTGAGGAGTTAATCGACTCCGATCAGATTAAATACGTCAAGTTTGACGCTTTCTTTTCCAATGTGATGTTTCATGAGGTTGCTCACGGCCTGGGAATAAAATCCACAGTAAATGGGAAAGGTTTTGTTCGCGAAGCTTTGGCTGAACAAAGTTCATGGCTGGAAGAGGGGAAGGCCGATATTTTAGGATTGTACATGGTTAGCAACCTTTTAAAAAAAGGTGATTTAGAGGGTGAAATTAAGGATTACTATACAACCTTTATGGCAGGTATTTTACGATCTGTTCGTTTTGGCGCCTCAAGTGCCCATGGGAAAGCTAATATGCAATGTTTTAATTTCTTTCGTGAGAAAGGTGCTTTTCAACGTACAAAACAAGGTAAATATCGCGTTAACTATGAAAAATTCGCTATCGCAATGAATGATCTGGGTCGCGAAATACTTATATTGCAGGGTAATGGCGATAGATTGGCTGTAGAAAGATTGGGTCGTGAAAATGGTTTGATCCCATCTGATTTAAAATCTGATCTCGAAAGCCTGGTTAAAAAGGGTATTCCGGTTGATATTGTTTTTGAGCAGGGATTAAAAGTTTTAGATTTGAAATAAAGAATGATAAAGAAACCATATATAATTGCAGCATTACTTCTTACAGGCATTGCAGCATATTCTCTTATATCAAATAAAAAAGAGACTAAACCGGGAGTAGCGGCATCCCCGGTGAATATGACATCGTTATCCAATCTTAAACCGATTGCTAAGCCTGCTCTAGGGTCTGACGGAATAAATCCACCTCATGGGCAACCAGGGCATCGCTGTGATATTGCTGCAGGCGCCCCACTTCCTGGTACCGGTAAGCCTGCTGCGTCTGCACAGCCCTCATTTAAGCCTGTAATCAATACTCCAGCAAAAAGCCCGGTTCCAGCAATTAGTAAGAGTGCTACTCAGAGTAATCCTAAACTCAATCCTCCTCATGGAGAACCCGGCCACCGGTGTGATGTTAAGACAGGTGATCCGCTTCCTGAAGCCAGCTCAACCACTACTGTGAGCCAGGTCGTTCCGGCTAAACAAAATACGACTGTCACTCCAGTAAAGATCTCTGAATCAGCAACTGCTGTTAACCCGGCACATGGTAAACCCGGGCATCGGTGCGATATTCAGGTAGGGGCTCCTTTACCCGCAGGAGGGTAACTTGGAGGGTGGTTAAAGCGCCTTAATGCTGGGCCAATTTCTGTTGTCCGGAATTCGGTACTTATAAAACTGTATTAAGCTTTTGAATTTTCTTTCTTTCCCCCACAATCCAGACGATATCTCCCCACTCAAAAACAGTAAATGAGTTTGGGTTTAGAATCCGTTGATCATTCCTTTCAATTCCAATAATCAAACCATTAGTGCGCTCCCTGATACCTGAATCTTTTACAGTTAGTCCTTTCAATTTATTATTCTCATCTACCACAATTTTTTGTACCACAATATCTTTAACATTATTTTCTACAATATCAAGGCTTTCAGTAGCATCGAATATTGGTTTAAAATTCTGCATTTGTTCGTCTGTGGCTATTATTCCTATCCTGTCGAACGGGAGAAGTTTATTAAAACGGGACGGAGCATAAATTAATTTGTCTCCACGCTTAATATAGGCTATGTTAATTCCGTACTGTTCTCTCCAGGAAAGTTCTTCAAGAGTTTTTCCAATGTAGTCTGCATTTTGTTTTACTTCAAGATCCACCATATGTGCATCCCAGGGAGAAAGATCTGATTGTGGAGTGAAGTGTTTTGTAAGCAGATTTTCAGTCACAGAATTTTCATCTTCAGCAATTTCCCTGGCATTCAGATTGGAAAGGAACCGTCCTTCAAGGCGTTGATAAAATTTTTGAATTCTTTGTGAGAACAATACTAATACAGTGATAATAATAGGCACAGCAATAAGGATGGCAACGGTAGCTGAGAAAAGCCTGTAAACCCAAAAACCAATAATCAGCAATCCAATAATAACCCGGGATATCTCCAAAACAAGTAATGGCCCCCTGCTGTATTTTTTATCGAGCCATAACTCTTTATATTTTAAGTTATTTGGCCTTTTTGCCATGAGCGCCCATAAAAACGGAGCGGAAAATCCGAAAGAAACCACCAGGGCAATAATGCCTCTAACAATATCATTACTTATGTTTTCTTCTAAAAACGGAAGTAAAAAGTTTATAGAAAGCAATATAAGCGCCAATAGCACAATACCATTAGTTACAGCAATATTAACGTATGATTTCATAACTGATTTCCAGTTACTTTCGGCTTGAATATTTTGGGTGCTTGTAGAATAGTTTGCTAACACATTAATCCATTTTGGCGGTAATATTTTAACTATAACCTCATAAAAAGCAGGAGAGTATTTGATCATGTAAGGCGTGGTAAATGTGGTGATGGCTGAGGCCCCGACCGCTACCGGAAACAAAAACTCGCTGGTTACTCCCAGGGAAAGACCCAATGAGGCTACTATAAATGCAAATTCACCTATTTGGGCCATACTCATACCCACCTGTACAGATTGCTTTAACGGTTGGCCGGAAAGCAAGGCTCCTAAAAAAGTACTGAAGAACTTTCCAAAAAGGGTCAACAGGGTAATCCAGAGTACAGGCCAGCGATATTCAATGATCGTAACAGGATCGATAAGCATTCCAACAGATACAAAGAAAACAGCGCCAAATAAATCTTTTACGGGCTTTATTAAATGCTCTACCTTTTCAGCTTTAGTGGTTTCTGCCAGAATTGAGCCCATAATAAATGCACCTAACTCGGCCGAGAAACCTACCTGCGTAGCAATAACAACCATCCCCAGACACAATCCAATAGAAAGGATAAGCAGGGTCTCCTCGTCCAGAAGTGTTTTTGCATACCTTAAAAACGTAGGTAACAGGAAGATTCCTGCAATAAACCATAACAACAGAAAGAACAGCAGTTTAGCTACTGTAAATAACATCTCTGCTCCTTCAAATTGTTTAGTTACAGCTACTGTAGAGAGCAGTACCATTAACAGGATCACCACTATATCTTCAACAACCAACACCCCAAATACTATTCTGGCATATTGTTTTGTTTTTACTCCTAATTCATCAAAGGCTTTAATAATGATGGTAGTTGATGAGCTTGCCAGCATCCCTCCTAAAAATAAACTATCCATTGTTGACCACCCCATCCATTTCCCCACCAGGTAACCTGTACTCGTTATGAAAATAATTTCTACAAATGCCGTTACAGAGGCAGAACCACCTACACGCATTAACTTCTTGAAGCTAAATTCAAGTCCCAGGCTGAACAGGAGGAAAATAACACCTATCTCAGCAAGTGTTTTAACATTAGTGGTATCTGCTACTGTTGGAGTTAATGATAAATGAGGCCCAACCAGAAAACCTGCTATGATGTAACCCAGAACAAGGGGTTGTTTTATTCTTCTGAATAACAAAGTTGTTATTGCTGCAGCTATTAGTATAAGCGCTAAGTCTTCAATTAACTTTGGTAAATGCCCCATTATTATTAATCAATTATATCCAAGGTGCCGATCTATGGAAATATATAATAAAAATGCTTAATTGTATTATTTTTTATTAACTATTTGGCTATAAGGAGATTATAAAGTAAGACACCCAAAAATTTCAATGAGTACTTTATATGACAGTTCAAAGAACTACCGAAAAATTATAAAATTCTCAAACGGGAAGAATTCGTGCGTATTAAGTTTTTTTGGCTCTTCTGTATAAGTTCTTTCTTCCCGTCTTACTATACACTAGTTTACCATCTTCAGATAACTTTTTTAATGCCGCAGAAATTTCTGAAGAATCCGGGTTGAAACCATAATGATACGCAAACTCATTTACAACCGAGACCACCAGCTTCGGCTCATCGAAAAAGTCTGTTTCATTCAAAAGTTTATTGATCCTGTTAGTCAGCAATGGCCGGTTTTTCCTGTTTGGCGGAAGTTCGAATCTTGGGATAAGCTCTACAGAAATATCGAGTAGCTGTTTCGGATGTATTCCGATAGCCTGGCTAATGGCGATCAGGTAGCTAAGCGTGGTATCGCCTCCATTTTCAATAGACGAAATAGTATTCACTGTAAACCCGGTCAATGCTGCGATGTCTTCAAGACTATATCCGCGATCTTTCCGGAATTTTCTTATGCGCTCACCTATTTGCTTTGCTGACAACTCATCGTAATACTTTCCCACTTAACAAATAGATAGATGATGTATATAATTTTTATACAACTTTATTTGTAAATTTTTTATATAATGATATTTTCTTAGATTTACATTAACGGAGAGGATGAGTAACAACTCAACTGGATAACTTCCGCCACTTAATTAGAGAATCCAACCCCATTAATACGATTATGAGCAAATCTTATTGTAAAGAAGAATACACCAATAATGAGATTGAAACCATTAAAGATTTTTTTAATTATCATAGTTTAGAAGAAAGCAGGGATAGCTTGTGGAAATGGTTAAACGTGAGCGGCTCCAGGGGATTTAATGAGTTGAGCATTTCTGAACGCGAAGACCTGCTGACATTTTATGCTCATTTGCAGGGCTTAATTGAAGCTGTGCATAAGTTGAAAATGACGTTAGAAAAAGATGTTCAATAATCAGGGAGATATTAAAATCAGGAACCTGTCAACTTAAGGCGTAACTGCTTTCAGGCCAATAATGGAAGCAATTAATGTGGTGATAAAGAAAATGCGCCAGAAATCAGCAGGCTCTTTAAAAATGATAATACCTACCAGCACAGTACCAACGGCGCCGATCCCTGTCCATACAGCATATGCAGTACCTATAGGTAATACCAATGTTGCCCGGTATAATAAAAACATACTGACAGTCAGGCAAATAAAAAAGCCTCCAATCCACAGGCCTGAAGTTAAACCCTCGGTTTCTTTAGCTTTTCCCAGACATGTCGCAAAGCCCACTTCAAATAATCCTGCTATAATCAATAGGATCCAGTTCATACCTGCAAATGTCGTATTATTGATCTGAATGGCATATCAGAAAAAGTATGATCATTAAAATAAATCACTTTGTATTTACAAAAGTTTTTCCTAATATTGCAGTCCGATTTTTACAGGCTAAAAATCGTTTTAAGAGCTTAAAATCATGGATTTAGTAAAATTTGTTGAAGAGCAGGCAGTTGCGAAAAAGGAAGTTCCTGCATTCAAAGCTGGTGATACCGTAAGTGTACATTATAAAATCAGGGAAGGGAATAAAGAACGTATCCAGATTTATCAGGGTGTTGTTATCCAGCGTAACAGTACTGGTGTAAATGAAACGTTTACAGTTCGTAAAGTTTCTAATGGTATTGGTGTAGAACGTATTTTCCCGATTAATTCTCCTAATATTGATAAGATCGACGTGAACAGTCATGGTAAAGTTCGCAGATCAAAATTATATTATCTACGTGCGTTAACAGGTAAGGCTGCGCGTATTAAGAGCAAAAGAGTATAATTTTAGTAATAAAAAAAGAGCCTCACGAATGATAAATTTGTGAGGCTCTTTTTTGTGCTATAATAAATCTATGATTTAAGCTCCGCTAATACGGTTATTCCTCCGGTAACAGTATCACCCAGCTTTACTTTAATTTCTGATCCGAGCGGTAAAAACAGATCTACACGGGATCCGAATTTAATAAATCCAAACTCCTGACCCTGTTTTACCTCATCATTTTCCTTCACATACCATACTATCCTGCGAGCTAATGCGCCTGCTATTTGTCTGAAAAGTACCGGTACACCCTGATGATTTTCTACAACGATAGTAGTTCTTTCATTATCTGTTGATGATTTAGGATTCCATGCTACCAGATATTTACCAGGATTGTATTTGAAGTATTTAACAATTCCGGAAATTGGATTCCGGTTTATATGAACGTTTACGGGCGACATAAACACAGATATCTGTAAACGTCTGTCTTTTAAATATTCCGTCTCTTCCGTTTCCTCAATAACCACAACTTTCCCATCGGCCGGGCATAAAATAAATCGTTCATCAGGAGTAATATTGCGGCTTGGATTTCTGAAAAACTGAAGGACAATGATGAATAATATAAAGGAAATAATATAAACCGTCCACAAAACCAGTTCATTTGCCGGGAAATAAAATTTCACTACAGCATTTATCATAAAAATAAACAGAACGGTAAGCGCAATAGAAGTATAACCTTCTTTATGTATAGTCATAATCGGTAAGTAGGGTAATCAGTTATGCAAAAGTGCTAAATTCTCTATTAAGTTTCGGATGGAATATGCACTTCCCTGAAAATATCTTTAAGATTTCTGCCTAATCCTTTATAGTCCA
Organism: Sphingobacteriaceae bacterium; assembly: GCA_036402155.1. GTDB lineage: Bacteria > Bacteroidota > Bacteroidia > Sphingobacteriales > Sphingobacteriaceae > DASWTL01. Next base: position 9,067 of record DASWTL010000379.1, read on the forward strand.
GGCCATATCCTACAACAAAATCATTAGGTATTTCAAAACCGGCATAGTTTATAGCTACCAGATCTTTTTGCAGAGATTTCGGCTTTAAAAGCAGTGTGCATACATTTAATGAGGCAGGATTGTGCTTTTTTATCTTTTTAAGCAAGTATTCCAGAGTAACCCCGGTATCTACAATATCTTCCACCAGTATCACATCCCGGTCTTTTAAATCCATTGTCAGATCAAGTTCAGCAGTTATTTTGCCGGTACTTTTACTGCCGCTATAAGAAGATACCTTTACAAAAGTTACTTCTGATGAAATTTCTATTTCCTTCATCAGATCTGCCAGGAAAATGAAACTTCCATTAAGTACACCGATAAATACGGGTACGCGGTTTTCAAAATCAACATTGAGCTGGATGCCTAGGAAACGGATCCGTTTTTTAATCTGTTCATAGGATAGCAGAAGTTCAAATTCTTTATCGTCAATCTGGATTTTCATTAAAAAAGGATTTGTGTATTAAGATTTGAGTATTGAGTGGAATAATAGAATAGATATAGAATCCTATTTCATTTAGGTTTGTGAATAAAATTAAAATCTGCTTCATTGGCTTCATTCATTAGAATAGCTCATACCATAAAGATATGCAACGAAATTTCAATTCGCATTTTTCAATTCCCGTTCCATTCTGCGTTGTTCACGCCGCTCACGCCGTAATTCAGCTGGTGTTTTAACCGTATCGGCAGGTAAACCATTACGGGGTTTGTTAACTGGCGCTTTGGTTTTTGCAGAATCTGGTTTGGTCCTTCTAAAAATTTTCTGAAGAAAATTATCACTGTCCTCAAGCTGCTGCTCTTCTTCCAGAAAAAGGCTGTCGGTTGATGCAGAATCAATTGAAACTACATACGTTCTCAGGCTTTCTTTTAACCGCACGGCATAAAAACCATATACATTTGAGTCTGGTTGAGCCCATCCGCGCCTTGCCATCAAACCTCCAATCAGTCTGAAATATCCTCTTAAGCTGGTCCTGAGACTTCCATCAGGTTCAAAAAAATACATGGCTGATTTGGGCCTGGGAACCACGCTCGCTAAGAAAATACTCTCTCCCAGATCAAGTTGGGAAGGGTGTTTCCCGAAATAGTGACTTGCTGCTTCCCCGATACCATAAATATTCCGTCCCCACTCTATGAGATTAAGATATACTTCAAACATCCGCGATTTACTGGATACCCCTGTGTTTTCTATAATCCATACAATTAAGATTTCCTCCACTTTTCTTGCAATGTTCTTTTGCCGGTTAAGGAAAACATTTTTTACAAGTTGCATAGAGATAGTGCTTCCGCCTCTTTTAAAGCTCTTTTCTTTATAATTAGTAGCGATTGATTTTCTGAACGATTCTAAAACAAAACCTTTATGCCGGAAAAATGAAGGATCTTCAGCAGTTAGAACAGCATTTTTAAGATAAGGTGAAATTTGATTTAATGGGACAAAGTTTGGATTTTGTGGTCCAACCACGATATTACGAGCCGGTTTGCCGTATTCGTAAGGTGTATAAACAAACGAATTATTAATTTTCTGAAGGTTATTTTTCCCCCACTTCAACACTTTAAATCCCTTATGATTTAACTGGGATTGAAGCTTAACACTATCTGGTTTTGATGTGTTAAAAAATAACGAAAAGTCATATTGCAGCTTTCCGGCGACCTGCATACCTTCTAATGATTCAAACAGACCCTGCGGAAAGGCGTCAAAAAGTTCCTGGGCATTAACCTCATCAGTATGAAGCTTAAGTTCATAGATCTTTTTTGGATACAACGTGTATTTGAGATACGGATTTGCCCGGATTTTTTTCAGATGAACCACTGATGAACTATCAATAGCGACATAATTTTCACCAATTATAACATCACCGTCTATTGATCCATCAGGTATTATAATATTATTTGATGCAATTTTTGGATGATTGATAAGCAGATTCCTTACGGCAAATAAGCCGGCTATTTTTAATTTATGATTCCCATGGTTAACTTCTTTTAATTGCGTTCGTACGGTATCAAAATTAAGTTTAAGCCCGAAACGTTTTTCAAGATAGGGCAGTTCCACCTTTTTGCCTTCGGCATAAAGCTTAACATCGAACTGCTGGTCTTCCGAATCTACTTCTCCATCAACATGCCACTGAGATTCGGTATTGTTAACTTTAATGGTTGATTTTAACGCGCCATTTTTTATATCGGCTTTTGAAGTATACAGACTAACTTTATTTGTATCATCTACCAGGCTTATCTCAAAATCCCTGATATCCATATTATCCGGAATTTTATACAAAATCTGGTCTACCAGATTCCTGGCTAAAACCGAAAGATCAACACGTTTACGGGTAGTTGTATCAGCGCCTTTTTTTCGAAACAAAAAGTCATAGTTGCTTAAGGAATCCTTTTTAACAAGGGTAATCCTGCTATTATTCATAGAGACTCCTGCCAGTTTTACATCCCCGAAAACAAGTGGAAATAGTTTAACATCAACCACCAGATTTCTTAGCAAAGCAAGACTATCACGATTCTCCGGAACCACTGTAATTTCATCAAAACTAATGGCACTTAAACCTGTAAAATGTGCGTTTTTGATTTTTACATTTAAATTATAATCTCTTTTAGCCTTATTAACCGCTTTATTTATGGCCTTTTCCAACAGCGCACCCCGCTTGGTGTAGGCTATTACACCAGTAGCAAAAACCAGCACCAGCAGTGAGAGAAGGATGATTCCTCCAGTTTTTATATATCTATTGGGTATATTTTTTAATCTCAACAGCACGTTATTCATTGCTCATTTTTAGGGAAATTGAACGAATTCAGCTAATTTTTAGTACCGGCCAAATATCTATAAAAACCTTAATTTAAACGAAGTTATGGACGCGGTTTCGTAATTTTGTGTTTAACATCAGGATAGTAAAAACAGTTTCAATGATATCAAAAGAACAAGTATTAGCAGCCCTAAGTCATGTAGAAGAACCCGACCTTAAGAAGGATTTGGTAACTCTGAATATGATTGAAGATATTTATATAGATGGTAACAAAATAAAATTCTCAGTGGTATTAACCACCCCTGCTTGCCCCCTGAAGGCTCATATTGAAAATGCCTGCAGAAATGCGATCAAGCATTTTATAAGTACAGATGCAGAGGTTGAGGTGGTGATGACATCAAGAGTTACCACCAAGCAAAATCAGCAGTTTCCTAATATTAAAAATATAATTGCAGTGGCTTCAGGTAAAGGCGGCGTTGGCAAGTCAACCGTAGCGGTGAATTTAGCGCTTGCGCTGGCCATGAATGGTGCCAAAACCGGGCTTATTGATGCAGATATTTATGGACCATCTGTTCCTATTATGTTTGGGCTGGAAGGTGCAAAACCCAAAGCCAGTCAGACCGCCGATGGAAAGACGAAAATTGAACCTATCGAAAAATACGGAATTAAATTGTTGTCCATAGGCTTTTTTACAGATCCCGACCAGCCTGTGCCATGGCGCGGGCCAATGGCATCAAACGCAGTGAAGCAATTATTTAATGATGCCGATTGGGGTGACCTGGATTATTTGGTTATTGACCTTCCTCCAGGTACCGGAGATATTCATATTACAATAACACAGGGTTTCCCGATTACCGGGGCTGTAATTGTTACAACACCGCAGAATGTAGCCCTGGCAGATGCTAAAAAAGGGATTGGAATGTTTCTTATGAATTCCATTAATGTACCATTACTTGGGGTTGTAGAGAATATGGCTTATTTCACTCCTGCAGAATTACCTGAGAATAAATATTACATATTTGGCCAGAATGGCGGAAGACGCCTTGCCCAGCAGTTCGATGCTCCGTTTTTAGGCGAGATACCATTGGTAAAAAGTATTAGTGATGCAGGAGATTCGGGCCAACCGGTTATTCTTCAAAAGGATAACCCTATGTCTGAAGCTTTTATGGAGATGGCGAAACGTGTTGCTCAACAGGTGGCAATACAAAATTCTATTCCAAAGGCAGCGCCGGCATTAGGTTAAGCAGATTAATCGTAACTTTATATAAAAATAGTTGATATGGATTTAATTAACCGGGTAGAAACAGCTCTGGATACTATTCGGCCTTACCTGGAAGCGGATGGGGGAAATGTATCTGTTATTGAAATTACACCAGATAATGTTGTTCGTTTAAAAATGTTGGGCGCATGCGGCTCATGTCCAATGAGTATTATGACATTGAAAGCAGGTATTGAACAGGCAATTATGAAGGCTGTGCCTGAAGTTAAATCTGTTGAGGCCCTGAATTTAACTGATATGGATGATCCGGATGCGGTAATGCCTGAGCGTATTCAAAAGTTATAAAATATCAGTGCAGGCTATGCGTTAGAACTATTCTACAGTTTTTAACACTATTTAACTACGTGCTTGCACGATTTTTGATTAGATTTGAATATGATACGCATCAGCTTTATATTATTGATCATGTTAACCGCGTTTCAGGGGTTCTCCCAAAAACCGGAAGGCAGGCTGATCCAGTTCTCCGGAGTAATTTATAACGCCGATTCAAATTCTGTGGTGCCATATGTAACCATTACAAATAACTCACGACGCAACCAAACATTCTCAGCTAATTATAAAGGCTATTTTTCATTTGTCGCACATGAGCGCGATACCATGTCTTTCAGCGCTGTTGGTTATAAAGGACAAACTATAGTTATACCTGCCGGGTTGCCGGATGCAAAATACACAGTTATTATCCGGATGAAGCCTGATGTTATTCATCTTCCCTTAGTCCGGGTATATCCGTGGTCAAGTATGGACGATTTTAAAAGGGAATTCTTAACTATGAAATTTGCGGATGATGATCTTGAAATTGCCAAGAAAAACGTTTCACGTGAATCAATTCTGGCCATGTCAGCAAACCTTGGAAGAGATGGTCGGGAAATGCAGGGCTATTCATTTCAGAACAACCACAATTCACTGGTTAATAAAAACATGAATCAGCGGATGTCTAATCCGTTATTAAATCCATTTGCCTGGGGGGCGTTGATGCAGCAAATTTTGCAGGGGGATAAGAGCCGGGCTTCAGAATAAATCAGCGCTTTTTGCCCATCTTTTGCGCCGGAAACTTCATTTTATATTCAACCTTCACATTTCCTTTTGAAATAGCATCAAGGCGGCTTTTTAGCATTGCCCTTCGCAGCGGACTCAGTTTATCTGTAAAAAGTTTTCCTTCAATATGATCATATTCATGTTGAATAACGCGTGCCGCCAGTCCGGTAAATGTTTGTTCGTGATATTTCCAATTCTCATCATAATAAGAAATAGATACGGTATCCTGACGGCTGATATCTTCGCGTATATCCGGAATGCTTAAGCAACCTTCGTTAAAAGCCCATTTTTCGCCTTTCTCTTCTATTAAATGAGCATTAATAAATACTTTTTTAAACTCCGCCAACGTTGCGTCATCCTCAGTAGA
>DASWTL010000380.1:0-5930 GCA_036402155.1 Sphingobacteriaceae bacterium
TATGCATCAGATAGATCCTGTCACCTTTTACCTTGTATTCAATAAAAGATCGGTAACCGTCAATAATTAATTCAAATTTCTGAATCGACTCATTATTGATCAGTGCAGCTTCTTCGTAATTCATCTATCCTTAATATTGAGATTTGGTTGTTGCAGATTCATCCTTCCCATGGTTATGTTCCAATTATCATTGGACAACAGACTGGTTCTTGCTAAAAATCAATTGATTGGCAAGAATAATCTCCTCAAACTGAATAGTATGAGGGCGGCCCTCATAAACTTTCAAAGTTACATCAGCATGAAGATCCTTAAAAATGGATACTGATTCTTTTACACGTGTAAGTGGTACGTGTGCATCTGGATCGCCGGTAGTAATTAATACTTGTGTGTGGTCAAAATCTCCTGTATAAATACTCTCTGTTAATTTCTCTCCGATTAATCCCCCGGTAAAAGCAATAATACCCGCATATTTTTTAGCATTACGTGCAGCATACTCTAGTGCAAGACAGGCCCCCTGTGAAAAACCCAGTAAATATATCTTATCCGGCGGTATTCCCTGTTTCACAATATCGGTTATCAGGTCATCAATAATCTCCAGCGCTGAGTTCAAAGCAGGCTGATTTTCTTCAACCGGAGCCATAAAACCATACGGATACCAGCTATGCCTGGTAGCTTTCGGAGCGAAAACTGCCACATGATCAAGGTGGAGATTCCTCGTCAGTGATATGATATTCTCGGCCGTACTTCCCCGTCCGTGCAGCATGATAATTGCTTTTTGCGCGTCCTTCACCGGAGTACCGGCTTTAACGATCTGCTTTAAGTGGGTATACATATCTATTTAGATTTTGTAACCGTCGAATAATATCCGGTCTGAACCGCATATTAGTACGTTACCATTATATTATTGATTGATCACTTTCATTGCTCCTTCCGGATAACGCAAACCGGCTACCGAACCTTTAGGCACAATAGCATCTATTTCTGTCAACTCTTCACTTGTTAAAGAAACGGCTAACGCTCCGACGTTCTCTTCCAGATATTTAACATGTTTGGTTCCCGGAATTGGAAAAATAAAATCGCCCTGAGCCATTACCCATGCGAGTGCAAGTTGTGAAGGCGTGCATGCTTTCTTAATAGCCAGTTGTTCCAGTTTTTTAACAAGCCCGATATTATTTTTGAAATTTTCTCCCATAAACCGCGGGCTATTCCGTCTGTAATCGTCAGCAGCAAGATCTTCATATTCTTTAATCTGCCCTGTTAAAAATCCCCTTCCCAGCGGGCTATAGGCTACAAATGCAATACCAAGCTCCTTACAGGTACTTAATATTTCATCTTCCGGATCCCTGCTCCACAAAGAATATTCAGTTTGCACTGCGCTTATTGGAAAAACATCATGGAGTTTTCGCAGAGTAGCCGCAGAAACTTCCGATAATCCTATTCCCCTCACCTTTCCGGCTTTCACCAGGTTGCCCATAGCCTCAACTGTCAGCTCAGGTGGAGTAGCAGGATCAATACGATGCAAATAATAAAGATCAATATAATCTGTTTTTAATCGCTTAAGACTAGCTTCACAGGCGCTTTGTACGTACTCAGGTTTTCCGTTAAAACCGCGAACTTCAGACCCAGGGCTTCTAACTATTCCAAACTTGGTTGCCAGCGTTGTCTGTGCCCGTTTGCCAATCAGCGCCTTTCCAAGCAATTCTTCATTGGTAAATGGCCCGTACATATCGGCGGTATCCAGAAAGTTAATACCCAATTCCAGCGCCCGGTGAATAGTTTTAATGGATTCATTATCATTAAATGATCCGTAAAATTCACTCATGCCCATGCAGCCAAGGCCAGGCACCGAAGCCCTTAATCCCTGAGATCCCAAGTTTCTAATTTCCATCTGATAAACAACGGTAATTTGATAACATCCTTCGGATTGCGAAGTTTTAAAAGTCTGGTAAATCTAGTCAAATATTAATTTTAAACATCCGCTAAAAATAAATACCATCTAAAACCGTCATAACTTAATTAATTACTGAAAAAATTGCTTTAAAATGCGAACTTTATTACGCATTTGTCCACAAATAACCGGCATGTTTAAAATCGCAGTATTGGGCTTCGGCTTATTAATTCTATCTCAGTTCACCGTATATTCTACCAATAATTCCGGAGTAAAATCAAATAACTATTTTTCGGAAAGGCCTTATCTTGAGGCTGCCTTATATAAGAGTATAAACCCCAGACCATTAAATCGGGAAACCAGTTTACATGACCTTAAAATCGTGGTACCTGATGATCCGTTATGGCAGAAGCTGGGGCAGCAGGTAGCTGATGTCATAAAATCCAGATGGGGGATACAAACCAACATAAGTATACCTGATCCAAAGAGCTTTTCTACCGGATGGAGTGGGAACACAATAGTTCTGGGAAATCTGGGAAATAATACGCAAATGGCCCGTCTTTATGGATTAAGGATGTCTTATGCCGATGCCATATATCCGGGTAAAGGAGGATACCAGTTATTAACTTTAATTGATCCTTTTGGGCGTGGAGGTAATACGGTTTCAATTGGAGCCTCAGAAATAAGCGGGGCCAGAGCGGGAATAGACGAACTGATATCTGTCCTGAAAAAAGCAAAAAGCCCGGATATTCCATGGCTATTCAAAGCCAGACTCTCTGAAGAAGCCAGTAAATATTTTAGCAGGAATTTCGACCTTCAGAAAGCCAGGCAACTGGCTGGTAAATTGAAACCTGTAAAAGATAATGAGACTGTGGCAACTGCATTGATTGAAGTTATGTCTCAGATTAAACTTTATGGAGAGTATTATCAGCTAACAGCAAATCCGGAGTTTGGAAAGATTTTCAGTGTTCTGTTAAAGGAATACACCATGTTTGTAAATCAATATCCCGAGGCAGCTAAAAATCAACTGGAATCACGGAGGAACATGTGGATACAGGGTGAAAAGCTCTTCCAGTTATGGAATGTCCTTGAGGCTGATCCCTTATTTTCACAGCTTGACCGCAGCCAGATCTTATCAGCCTTATATCTAACCTGTGAAGCAAATGCAAATGATGGTTACCTGGTACGTGCACCCGAAACCGGCCCGAGGTGGAATCATGAAATATTTCCGGCTGTATCTCTTTCCGGATCATGCTATTATTTCGAGAAATATTATAAAATGCCTGAAATTCTCAAATGGAAGAAACTAGGCGACCAGATATTTAAAGGCAATACTTCCTACATCAGTCTGGACGAAGGCTCAGATTACCTGGTGCATGTGCCCATGGTAAATATTGACTATGCAATGGCAAGTGGTGACCTTAAATATATCAGGCAAAGTTTACGCCCGAGTGCCGACCTGCATGCGATCATGATCGACAACCTCGGTACAATGTCTGGCGGAGGCGATACCTACCCTTTTGGTATGAGCAGCGCTTACTCGTGGGGACACTCACAGGTAATGAATGCGGCTTCCTGGTACTTTAACGATCCTGTTTATAATTTTTTACTCGAACGAACTCGTACCGGACCATTTCCGGGTCAAAAGATGCCGGATTTAAATTATCCTGTTCACAGGTATATGGTTACTCAAAATAAAAATGAGATTACCAGCAGTAATTACCCTAAAGTGCAGGCACAAAAGATAGAAACCGGTGTGTATAATGATCTGAAAGCAAAAGAGAAACTTGAAGTAGAGCTAGAAAACACCTTCCATAAACTTACATTCAGGTCCGGATTTGGACTCGATGACAACTACCTGATCCTTGATGGATTTTCGTCCGGAAGGCATGGGCATCAGGATGGAAACACCATTTTAAATTATAGCGCCAATGGGCGCTTGTTTCTGAATGACAGGGATTATATTCAGAATACGCCGGAGTACCATTCAGGTTTAGTGATTATTAAAAATGGCGAACAGCATAAAAAACCACCGCTGGTAAATCTTGAATGGATTGGCGATCTGGATGGCACTCCGGTAAGCCGAAGCCAGGTACCGAATTATAATGGCACAGACTGGACCCGTACCATCATCAGTCCGGAAGGGAAATTTTATATTATTTATGACGATCTGAAAATTCGTGAGGATGGCGATTTTATAGTAAAAAACCTGTGGCAGTCTCTTGGAACCCCTCAAATACAGAAAAACACATTTAAAGTTGACCAGAAAGGAGCATCCATGCTTATCCAAAGCCTGACCAATGCTAAACTCCGGCTCAAAAACATTTACGGACATTTCATAAAGTACTGGCAAACAGTTTATCCCTACAAGTATGCCGATAAAGAAACCGTTTTAACAGAAGTGATCGATGAAAAGAGATATGCCATTGGTGATACCACCGGGTTTATCAATATTCTTTCGAGTTATAAGGCAGAAAATAATGCCGTACAAAGTACTCTTCTGAATGAGAATACAATTGAGATTAAGGATGGCGATAAAATCTGGTTAGCTACAAAAGGATCATTAAATGCTGACTTATTTTCCAGTAATGGCAGGTTCCATTTACTTGGTAATAAGGAGCTGATAATCGCATCGGTAAGCAAGGTTAAAATTGGCCAGCAGAATCTAAAGTTTCCGTTTCCTGTATTTTTCAAGCTGAATACAGCATCAGGAGAGTGGAAAACTTTCGACCTTTTAAAAGATAAGATAAGTTATAATGAGCTGGGTAACCCGGTCAGAAAAGGCGCTATCGATTCGGGAACTGTACAATGGAACAACTCCATCCGGCAGCGACTGGAACAAGCTATCAGAATAAACAGTAACTATGAAGTTATTGATCATTCCGAAACAAAACCTTCTTCTATTAACGGATGGAAAGAAGTGTATAAAATGAATGAAACGATAACCAGCTCAGCATCAACTGATCTGAACAACGATGGCAAGGACGAGTTACTGTTAGCAGGTATCAGCGGAACTATAAAAGCAGTGGATTTAAAAGGGAATAATTTATGGACATTTGAAGCCAAAGGCAGGGTTAATGAAGTAAGTGTTCAATCAACCGGAACCCGCCGGCTGATTTTTATTGCAACAGAGAACTGGTATATACAGGTACTGGATACTGAAGGTAAGGAACAATGGAATTATAAATTCCCGGACGATGCTGCCCATAAAGAGTTTAAAGGAAATTTAATAGGAATTACAAATATCAGGTTGGCTTATCCCAACGGAAAAGATCAGGAGCCCTCAATAATGGTGGGAACTCAATTCAGGTATGTGTATGAGCTGGATTTGAGTGGTAAGCTTAAAAATGCAACTTTGCTTTATTTCTATGGCCTTGAGGATATGGAATATGCCGATCTGGACGCTGACGGCAAAGAAGAAGGGATGTTCGGGCTGGAGTATTACTACTACACCCTTCTTAAAGATAAAAAGTTACTGACAGGTAAAACAGGAGGACCGGGATGGAAAGTGGTAGATGTTTTAAACAAAGATGATAAAAATAAAACTCCGGCTATTCTGCTCGGATCAAAACAAAATGAGGTCCGTATGATCCAGTTCCAAAATAAAATGCAGGAACTATGGATAAAAAATGTTGGCGGTGAAGTGAATGACATCAGGAATGGAGACTTTAATAATGACGGGCAGCCGGAAATCCTGGTTGCAACAGAAGGATTTCAACTGTATGTTCTCAATCAGGACGGCTCCACCGTTTTCAGAAAGACTTTAGGAGACCGGGTATTAAAAGTGGATGGAATGCAGCAAAACGGAAAAGCATTTTATTTAGCCGCAACAGCTCATGGCAGATTGTTTAAGGTCTCAGCGCAGGGTACACCCGAACAACTTGTTCAGTTTCCTGCTGAGATCGGGAATATTCTTACCACAAATAATGGAGCCTGGATAGTATTGGAAAATGGAGATTTATACCGGATGGATCAGTGATGAAACCATCTTATAAAACTACGATAACCTGCCAGACTTACATTAATAACCAACTCTGGTATG
>DASWTL010000381.1:0-27578 GCA_036402155.1 Sphingobacteriaceae bacterium
GATCCATTGACCTGATATTATGTTTATCATAATTTTCCCTGTCAAAAGTCTTCTGCACCCAGCCGTTTACTGCCTTAAAATTAGGAAGCGTGATAAATAACCTGCCCCCTGGTTTTAAGAATTGGATATGTCTGGAAATGATATCCTGAGTATCGCCAAAATGTTCTATTAACCCGAAAGAGGAAACAATATCGTATTGACGCTCAGGCTGATACCTAAACAGATCATTTTCAATAATGTGTATATCATTTTCGTCTAACCCGTTAGCAGCAAGAAGTTCCTTAATAATATCTTTTGAAATGAAATAATCAAACAGTGTGGTATCAAGATTTAAATACTTTCTAAAGTATATACTGTAGTATCCGGGAAAACCACCTAACTCAATTGCTGTTTTCGCATGGATATCATCTGCGGCTTGCCTTAACTGGTCGCCAAAAACATAATCTTTTTTGATCTTGAAGATCAGATCGGTTTTCGATCTCCAGAAAGATTCCCAAAAATTACGGTCGGTTAGATGTTCATTCATTATTTAAAGTAACTTGAGAAGTTGGTTTGTAGGGAATAATCCTTGCCGGATTTCCGACCGCAATGCTGTCAGCCGGTACATCTTTTATTACTACCGCTCCTGCCCCGATTTTAACATTATCTCCAATAGAAATATCCCCGATTATACAAACATTGGCGCCAATATCAACATTATTACCAATTTTCGGGCACCCGCTCAATGAACCATCAGGTAACAGTTTATGTCCGATAGTGGTAGAATTTCTTAACGTACAGTTCTCGCCAATTACAACTCCCTGATTTATAACCAGAGCCTGTCCATGGTAAAGAATTAAACCCCTCCCTGCTTTTAATTTCCGGGGAATTTCAATACCCAAAACCCACTCAACCATTACATGATATAGTGCAAGATACCAGACAAATAGTATTTTTATTATCAGATTTTTTCCTAATAATTGGGCTAACCGGTATGAAAAAAGCACCATCTGGGCCTTTATATTCCGTCGATTAGCTTTCCAATCCTGAAATAGAAACGAAAACATGCCTGGCGTTGATTTTTAACCCCGAATATAGGTAATCTTTTTCCGGTTATAATTACAGTGCTTCAATCAAAGCAATATTTCCAACTAAGCATATTTTAAGCGCCAGATTTATATTATAATTGCTGTGTACTTGCAGATGAAAGTAACACTTATAAACAGAGACGATTCCGGCGGAGGTGCAGCTATGGCCTGCCTGCGCCTATTTAAGGCATTGCAGGTTAATCAGGCAGATGTACATATGCTTGTACAAAACAAAACTTCTGAAAGTGAAGCAATTAAAAGTACTATTTCCGGAAGATTCGATAAACTCCGGGCTGATTATAACTTTTTATTTGAGCGCTTAACATTCATCTTAAAAGAACGCGACAAATCAGTCAGGTTTGCATTCTCTTCAGCTAATTCAGGGACTGACATTACCAATCAATCTTTGATTCGTGATGCCGACATCCTGCATCTGCATTGGATTAATGGTGGTTTTCTGTCTCTGGACAACCTTAACCATATGTTTAGCCTCAATAAACCCATCGTATGGACATTACATGACATGTGGCCATTTACAGGAGGATGCCATTATTCAGGTCCAAGTCAGAGATTCATGGATCAGTGTGGCAATTGCCATTTTCTTAAAAATCCGGGGCCTCATGATATATCGTTCGAAGGATGGCAGAAGAAGGACGAAATCTACAAAAAGCATAAAAATATAACCTTTATAGCCTGTAGCAACTGGATGCGTGAAATGGCGCAAAAAAGCTCCTTAATTAAAGGATTTGAAATAGTGACTATTCCGAATGCTATTAATACCGATACGTTCGTCAGAAAAGACAAAATTGATTCACGGGAAAAATGGGGTGTTCCACAAGACTCGAAGGTAGTGCTGTTTGGTGCCGCGAATATTAACCACACCAGGAAGGGGATCAAATATCTGATTGAGGCTCTTCATAGCTTGAAAAGCGTCCTAGAGAATCCAAAACAACGCATTCAGGTAGTGGTTTTTGGAAAGAGTAAAGGTTTCGATTTTACCCGGATACCTTTCTCGGTAACAAATCTGCCTGTGCTCAAATCAGAATCCGACCTGGCAGAAGTATATAGCCTTGCCGATGTTTTTGTATTGCCTTCATTAGAAGATAACCTTCCCAATATGGTAATGGAATCGCTTTCATGCTCTACTCCTGTTGTGGCTTTTAACTCTGGCGGTATACATGATATGATTGAACATGAAAGAAATGGATATCTGGCGGAATTCATGTCAATAGATGACCTTGCCAAAGGAATTTTATTTGTTCTTAACCAGGAATCTGAAAATCTGGCATTAAATGCCCGCAAGAAGATTATTGAGAACTTCAGCTATAAAATAATCGCAGAAAAGCATCTCAAATTATATAGCAGGCTTTTATCCCGAATACAATGAACGACCCTGTACTGAGCGTTATAACCGTAGTTTACAACAATGTCAGAGACATTGAACGGACGATGCTTTCTGTACTTAACCAAACCTATCCACATATTGAATATTTAGTAATTGACGGAGTATCTACGGATGGGACAATCGAGGTTATTAAGAAGTATGAGCATCTCGTAAGGGTTGTTATTGAAAAAGATAAGGGCATTTATGATGCTATGAACAAGGGACTGGCTATGGCAACCGGAGATTATGTATTGTTTATGAATTCAGGCGATGAAATTTATGATGCAACTACGGTTGAAAATGTATTAACTACCGAACCCGGCGCAGACATTTATTATGGCGAAACTGAAATGTTCGATGAGACCTGGAAAAGCCTTGGTCAGCGTCGTCATAATGCACCGGAAAGACTTACAAAAGCAAGTTTCAGATATGGCATGAGCGTAAGTCATCAGGCCATTTATGTCCGGCGTTCAATAGCAGAGCCATATAATCTGCAATACAAACTTAGTGCAGACATTGACTGGATACTTAAAGCGCTTGAAAAAGCCCGGAAAGTGGTTAATACGCATCAATACGTTGCAAAATACCTGGTGGGGGGCATGTCAAAACAAAAACACCGGGAAAGTCTTAAAGAACGGTTTAACATCTTCACAAAGCATTTTGGACTGATTCCAAATCTCCTAAATCACGGAGTGATTGCCGTAAAATTGTTATTTTACTTTATAAAGCACAGAAAGACAAATGATTGATGAAGACCTATAAGATTTTAAAAACCTTATAGGTCTTTAACTTATGCAACTTTTACTTCTTTTTTCTTTTTAACCTCGGTATAAATCACAAATGCAATTCCAGCCAGCAAAATTATTGAGGCTATCAATGAAATAATTTCACCTGTATAATAAGATGACGGCTCGAACTTAAACTCTACTTTATGATTACCGCCTGGAAGAGTAGCTGCTCTTAAAATATAGTCCGCTCTGAAATGAGGAATTTCCTCACCATCAACATATGCTTTCCATCCTTTATCATACCAAATTTCTGAGAAAATGGCAACAACATCTCTTCCGGCAGAATATTCATAAATGAGATGATCCGGACGATAGCTGGTTAGCTTGATGAATGCGTTGGGATCATAACCGACCTTTTTATTGTCAATGAGTGACTTAAACTTTTCATCGACAAAGGCTTCTTTCTTAGGATCGAAACTATTAATCCCCAGCATTTCTTCATCAGCATTTTTCACGAAGGTAACAGACTGAACGATCCATGCCGGACCTGCTGCTGTCGCCCGGCTTTGAATTTTTTGATTTCCCTGTTCATCGGCTGTGATAATATACTTTGTATTAAGCATATCCAGTACATCCTCGTTGATAGCATTATTAAACTGCTTATCCAGCACTTCCTGAAAGCGTTTTAGTTTAGCAGCGTGATATCCGCCAATGCTTCTGTGAAAATAGGATGCTTTAGCGCTTGAAAAAGGATTTCCGGTACTCAGATCCAATACACGATAGTTACTTGTATCACGCATAATGAGCTGATCCGTAGAGCCAGGCTGAAACTGCTCATTCATTTGACTTTTATCAACAAAATTCGACTTATTTAAATATCGTTTGTCAACCGGCCACATATCAACCAGAACAACCACAAAAAGAGCTATTGAGGCTATCTGAAGCGAAATCTTTTTCTTGAGGATAGCCCATACGATTGAAGCGCCAATGAGCACGAATAACAAGGACCGTAATGCATCCATTCTTGCCATGCTGGTCCGGTCTTTCACTAAAGCGTTTGCCAATGAATCAGCAAAACTACGGTCACCACCAGATATCTGAACCAGTTGCTGCACCATCTGTTCATGTATAGTAGACTTGAAGTCCAAAAACAAGCCAGGCAGTAAAATAATGATTATGAGCAATCCTGCTGTAATGTAAACAGAGTATAAGAACTTTTTAAACAGCTCTTTAGAATCATTTTTGCCTTCTGTAATTTCTTTAACCGCTAAAACAGCCAGGACCGGAAAGAGCAGTCCTGCAATAACCAATATTGATTCTACCGCCCTGAATTTGTTATAAAGAGGGAAATAGTTAAAGAATATATCGGAAAAGAATGGCCAGTTACTTCCAAAAGATAGCAATAAACTCAGAATAGTTGCACTTAATATCCACCACTTTAAACGGTTTCGAACAATAAACAATCCTAGAATAAACAGGAAACATATAACCGCCCCGAAGTAATAAGGGCCTGATGTAAAAGGCTTATTGCCCCAATACGTTGTTAGTCCCACCTGTGCTAATTGCTGCATGGCGCCCAAAACCTGTGTTCCGGTTATGCCACGTTGAGCTAAAACTTTTGCGACCTCAGATTTTTCATCACTGATTGGAGCTGAAGCACCTCCATACGCATCGGGTATTAAAAATGTCAGGTTTTCACCTACTCCCTGGCTCCATTGGTAGGCGTAATCGCGATCAAGCCCATTCCGTGGTTCTGATTTATCTGTAGTTAAATTTGATTTTCCACGCGTTGTTTCCTGACCATACTCATAGGTTGTCCAAAGCATACCTGCATTAACAGCAACCGCCAGAACCGTTGCTGCGGCCAGATATGCAAATGATTTATAAAATGATTGCGTAGTTTTATTCTTATATGCATGATAAACCTCAATACCAATTAATATCAGCAATGCCAGAAACAGATAATAAGTCATCTGTATGTGATTAGCCCTGATTTCCAGTGCCAGAAAAACCGCTGTTAACAGAGCTCCCAGCAGATATCTTCCCCTTAAGGTTAAAATAATTCCTGCGAGTATTGCAGGGAAAAAAGCAATAGCCATGGCTTTATTGCTGTGCCCTGCTTCAATAATTATGAAGTTGTATGATGAAAATGCAAATGCAATGGCGCCCGCTGCAGCCAGCCATGGATTTACTCTTAAAACACAGAATAACAGGTAAGCCCCAAGTAGGTAAATCAGTACTGTATCAAGCGGATTTGGAAATACAGTTTTAAAGAAGGAAATAATGTACGTAGTTACGTTCATCGGGTATTGAACCCAAATCTGATACGATGGCATTCCCCCAAACATGGAATCTGTCCATAAAGGAGCTTTTCCGTCTTTTGCTTTGAAATCCATGATTTCTCTGGCCATACCTTTAGCCTGCATCACATCACCCTGGTATAGTACTTTACCCTGCAGCACCGGACTAAAATAAACAAAGCATAAGGCAACAAAAATCCCAATAATGGCCAGATGGATACCATTACGTTTAAACCAGTTATTCATTTATTAACAAATTAGTTGATGTCAAAAATAGAAAAAGATATCAGATGTCTGGTAAGTTTCACATCTAATCCTGTGGCAGGCCGAAAAATATCTCTAAACCTATAAAGGCCTCATCTGAGGCCTTTATTTTACTTTATTTCTTCGTATTCTACAAACTCACCACCTGAACTGCCTTTACTTTTAGGTGTCGGGGGAATATAATCTACACTTATCTTTCCGTCAGGTTTTTTATATTGTTGTCTCTGCGCATGCTGATTAGCCTGATCCTGAGCTTTTTTTACTATGTTTTGGAATAACAATGGCAAAGCGAGTCTAACTACAACCCGTATTAGCCATAATATACAAATGATTATTATTAAAACTTTAAGAAATCCCATCTCAAAAAAATTATCCTGCAAATATAACTCTTATCTATAATTAGAGCCTAAAACAATGTAATGGTTACATTCCACTGAAACTTCTCTAAAAATCTTCATCTATAATATCAACAACCCGGCCAACCTGCCCATCATCAAGCCTTACCTTAATACCCCTTGAGTGAAAGGCTGAACTTGTTAATATATCTTTTACTATCCCCCGGGTAACATTGCCATTCCGTTGATCTTTCTTGAGAATAATATCAACCAACGCTCCGGGACATATATCTTTCCTGTTCTGCCCCTTCATATTATTCGAAACTGATTAACACCTGGTTCTTCTCAACTTTATCGCCAGGTTTGACTTTTAGACTTTTAACCCTCAAATCAGCAGGAGATTTAATGATGTTTTCCATCTTCATAGCTTCCAGAACTAAAAGATTATCGCCTTTTTTTACTTCATCACCAACACTTACACAAACATTTAATACAAGGCCCGGCATTGGAGCTTTCTGTTCACTTATTTTTGAGCCGGCCAATTTATCCATACCTAACCGGTGCAAAAGCTCGTCAAACTGATCATTAATAACCAGAGAATAATTATTGCCATTCACTTTAATCAAACATGTTTTTTCTTCCTTATTCAGTTCAACCACCTCTGCTGAATACGATTTATTATTATGAAGAATACTAATTCTGTTTCGATCAATTTTATGGATATCTAACTTAATTTCCTGTCCATTAACCCGATATTGTGCTTTATCCTGCTCAATATCGTATGAAAACGTATCATTTACTTTAATTTTAAACATCAGCTATTGTGTTAATGCATACTGGACAAGATTGCTACCCATTTTCAATGCGTTTTGTCGTGCTTCTTCGGTATCACTTGCATAGGTTCCGGCATCTTCCCACCCGTTGCCTAAATCCGTTTCATACGTATAATAACAAACAACCCGACCGTTATAAATTAAAGCAAATCCCTGGGGACGTTTTCCATCATGCTCATGAATTTTAGGTAACCCTGAAGGAAATTTAAACTTTTGATTATACAAAGGATGATTAGCGGGAAGTTCTATAAATTCCAGCTCAGGAAAAACCTTCTTCATTTGTGGTCTGATAAATTTATCAAGGCCATAATTATCATCTATGTGCAAAAATCCGCCGCCAATTAAATAGTTTCGCATGTTTTTAGCTTCCTGATCAGAAAATACGACGTTGCCATGTCCGGTCATATAAACAAACGGGTAATTAAAAATATCCGTACTGCCCGGATCAACCACAGCCTCTGCCGGATCGAAGTTTGTTCGAAGGTTTTTATTACAAAAGGCAATAAGATTGGGTAGTGCTGTACGATTAGCATACCAATCGCCACCGCCGCTATACTTCAGTTTCGCCATTTTGTAAGTTGGCATACTGAATGAAAGCAACGAAATACTGAAGGATAGCAGAATTATTTTAAGTGCGCCACTCATCGATTTATAAAATTCACTTCAAAGCATGCCTCTAATGCAGCAGTTTCTGTTCGTAAACGCGACTCTCCTAAGGTAATGGGGATGTATCCGTTTTGCATACAAAGAGCAACTTCATCCGGAGTAAAATCCCCCTCAGGACCAATTAAAATAATATAATCCGTTTGCGGAACCAATATATTCTTTAACGCTGATTTATCACCTGAATTACAATGAGCAATGAACTTTTGGTTTGAATTTAATGATTTAACAAATGTTTTTAGCTTTACTGGCTCATTCAGGCGTGGATGATAGGCCTTTATTGATTGTTTAACAGCCGAGGTTATAATTTTATTCAGACGCTCTGATTTCACTTCCTTACGTTCTGACCGGTCACAAATTATTGGAGTAATTTCATCTACCCCTATTTCTGTAGCTTTTTCAAGAAACCATTCAAAACGCTCAATATTTTTTGTAGGAGCTACGGCCAGATGCAATGAATATTCACGCTTACCAAATTCAGTTTGTTTATTCAAAACATGAAGACTGGTTTTCCTGGGATGAGGTTCTGTTATTTCGGCAGTGTAAAGTGTACCCATGCCGTCAACCAGTTTAACTATATCCCCTTTCGATAAACGTAGGACTTTAATGCAGTGTCTGCTTTCTTCTTCGTTCAGAATATAAAGATCATCTTTTATATCCGGCGTGTAGAATATCTGCATAGTTGGTATTTTAACGCAAGTCTAATGTATCTTCTTTGTTTATAAAAAGATCCAGCTTTATAGCTTCGATATTCTGATCTGTTTTTTTAAGAATAGTGAATATATACCCGTTAAACTCCTTGTTTTCTCCTACTTCAGGGATCTTCCCGAAAAGATGGCCAACAAGGCCTGCAATTGTATCATAATCCTCATCTTCCGGAAGATCATGAGGAAGGTATTCATTTACGTCATAAATGGTAGCTGACGCGTTTATTATAAACTCAGTTTCAGAAACCTTTTCAACATCGGGCTTGTCATCATCATATTCATCCTGAATGTCCCCAACAAGTTCCTCCACGATATCTTCAACGGTAACCATCCCTGCGGTGCCGCCGAACTCATCCAGTACGATAGCTATCTGAATGCGCTTTAACTGCAACTCACTAAGCAGATCGTTGATCTTCTTTGTCTCCGGGATAAAATAAGGTTTGCGTATAATGTCCTGAAGAATCAATTCTTTTTGATCTGCCAGGATAGGCAATATATCTTTTGCATGAACCACTCCTACAATTTTATCTATTGTTTCATCATAAACGGGGATGCGGGAATATCCTTCCCTGACAATGATATTTAATAATTCGGAAGATGGTGTATTAATCTCCAGGCCTGAAATTTTGGTTCTGGGAACCATAATATTCTTAACTACCCGTTCATTAAAATCAAATACATTCTTTATCAGTTCGTGCTCATTAGTATCAATGGCGCCACTTTCTTTACCCTGATCCAAAAGATATTGCAACTCCTCTGATGTATGATGCGCCTCGTGCCCGCCTACAGAATTAATTCCAAACAGTTTTAATATCACGTTTGCGAAACCATTCAAAACATAGATAATAGGCCTGAACACCAAATAAAAGAACTGCAAAGGCAATGCAATACCCAGCGTTGTATTTATAGGTCGTTGAATAGCAAGGCTTTTTGGCGCTAATTCTCCAAACACAATATGTAAAACCGTAATCACACTAAACGCAATAATATGGCTGATGGTACTCCCTGTATCTATGGCCAGGTTAAGCCCAATAAAAGCGAAGAAATTATTAACCATAGTTGACATTACACTTTCACCTACCCATCCTAAGCCTAATGAAGCAAGTGTAATTCCAAGCTGTGTTGCTGCAAGATAACCATCAAGATGAGTCGTTATATGCTTTGCAGTTTTAGCAACTCTGCTTCCAGATTTCGCTTTAATCTCTATCTGTGATGCACGCACTTTTACTATAGCAAACTCCGCTGCAACAAAAAAGCCATTCAGAAATACCAGAAAGAAAGTAAGAAATACCTGGAAAGCCATTTTTACGAATTTACTATAAATGTACTTTGATAGAGCGCTACACTTTCATTAATAACCTGCAATGCATAGTCTCTGCCATGCAATTGCTCAACGGTAACATCTTTCTTTTCAAGCGCCTTGTAATCCTGAAAGAACCTGACGATTTCCTTCATCGCATGAGGAGGGAGTTCTTCAAGCTCATTAATATGATTAACCGACATATCATTTTTAGCAACAGCAATTATTTTATCATCCTGCTCACCATTATCAACCATATGCATTACACCTATTACTTTAGCCTCTACTATAGACATAGGTATTACATCAACGGAGCATAACACTAATATATCTAATGGATCTTTATCATCACAATATGTTTGTGGAATAAATCCATAATTAGCAGGGTACATCACTGATGAAAATAAAACCCTGTCCAGGCGTAATAAGCCTGAATCCTTATCTATTTCATATTTTGCTTTCGAACCTTTAGGAATTTCTATAATCGCATTAACGACAGAAGGTATATCGTCGCCTGGAGAAACGCTGTGCCACGGGTGGTCTTTACTCATAATTATTCTATCAGTTTAACTTTACTTAATTCTTTTTGTTTACGGCAAATTTCTTTTTAAAATAAGTCCAAACTAATGGAATTGTCGCAACAATAATAAATCCAACTATAATATATAACAGGTACTCTTCAATCTCCTGCTCAAATCTCCGCCCCAGAAAAAAGCCCAGCAAAGTTAACGATGTTACCCAAAGTAATGCTCCGGAAATATTATAAAAAGCGAAACGCTTGTAATCCAACCCAATTACACCGGCAACAATCGGAGCAAATGTACGCACAATCGGAATAAAGCGGCCCATGATCAAAGCAAAGGCACCCTGCTTCTTATAATATTCCTCAGCCATTTTTAAATGTGCTTTCTTAAAAAGGAAAGTATCCTTTCGATGATATAGCAAGGGGCCGGTACGCCGTCCAAACCAGTAACCAACAAAATTGCCAATAATAGCAGCTAGTATTAAGCCGATTAATAAGATATATATGGATACATCCAGCTTACCTGTAGCTACAAACATCCCTGCCAGAAAAAGCAGATAATCACCCGGAAGGAAAAATCCAAAGAATAACCCGGTTTCGGCGAATACTACAAATAGCAATACGTAAAAGCCGCCTTCTCTAAGTAATTGTTCCGGATCTATAAGTTGTTGGAGTTGCAGCCAAAAGTCGTCCATAAACACAATATCCGTAAAACTACGAATATTAATAGATAAGATTATAACAGGTTAGAGATAAGTGCGGGAAAGATGCCCAGAATAACAGTCACTATTGCCGAAAAACCGAGTACAAACTTAAAATATGGCGAAACGCTGACTTCAGAAGTCTCTGATTCACGGAAATACATATTAACAATTACCCGCAAATAATAGAACATTCCAACAATAGCATTAAGCACAGCAAGAATTACCAACCAGATATGATATTCTGATAATGCAGAACTGAACATCATAAACTTACCCATAAAGCCCGCAGTTAGCGGTATACCGGCAAGAGATAACATGGCAATGGTTACAGTAAGTGCAAGGAAGGGATTTTTCTTTGCCAGGCCGTTAAAGCTGTCAAATCGTTCAGAGCCTGTAACACGTTTAACAAGAATTAATGCAGCAAATGCAATAATGGTTGCAACAGAATAGGCAGTGGCATATAAAAACACTGCATTCCCTGAATTAGCGCCCAACGCGATAATTGCAAACATCATGTAACCGGCATGAGAGATACTTGAATAAGCAAGCATTCTTTTAAAGCTTTGCTGATATAATGCAGTGATATTGCCAATAAATAAAGTTAAAATGGTAATGATCAGAAGTACCGGAACCCAGAAATCGTGCAATGGTGCAAAACAGGTTGAGAAAAGTCGTAAGAACGCTGCAAATCCGGCTGTTTTTACCACAGTGCTCATAAAAGAGGCGATTAATGTAGGAGCTCCTTCGTAAACATCCGGAACCCAGAAATGAAAGGGAGCAGCCCCAATTTTGAAACTCAGGCCTATTGTAATAAGGATTATACCACTATAAAATAATGGAGAAATATGCGTAGGGTTAGTAACAACATAATTGTTGATACCGGCAAGATCGAAAGAACCTGTAGCGCCATAAAGCAATGCTATTCCAAACAGTAAAAAGCCAGTAAAGAAAGCGCCCATCAAAAAATACTTCAGTGCTGCTTCATTTGATGCCGGATCTTTTTTACGTATCCCCGCAAGAATATAGGAACTTACTGACATGATCTCAATACCAATAAACAACATAGCAAGATTGTGATATGATACCATTACTATTACGCCGGCAAGAGCAAAAAGAATGATCGCATAATATTCCGCTACATGTTCGCTGATCTTATTAAAGTAGTCTCCGGAAATAAGAATAATCAGTGCTGTAGATAAAATGGTAATTACAGAAAAGGCAATGGCAAAATTATCGAACAGCATCATCCCGCTAAAAATCGGAGAGGTATTTGTATTCCATGCTGCAATGGCCAGTGCAGAGGCTCCAACCAGGCCTAAAACAGCTACAGCCAACAAGGTTGACCCTTTAGCCTTAAAAAGTCCCAGGTATAATATTAAAATGGCCAGCGCAGATACAGTAATTAATACGTTCATTATCTTATCTAACTGTAAGTTTGGAATTCACTTGTTCTATTAAATTTAATACGGCTGCTTCGGAAATATGCAAAATTGGTTTTGGATAAACTCCAATGGCAAGAACCAACGCACAAATTATAAGCAAAACAGCTTTTTCGGATCCGGCAATCTCAGGAAATTGTATAGTCCGCTCATTAGTTTCACCCAGCATGATCCGCTGATACATTCTAAACATGTATACAGCCCCCAGGATGATCGTTAACCCTGCAATGGCCGACGCTATCAAACTATAGTTATAAACTCCCATAAGCAACAGGAATTCCCCAATAAAGCCATTGGTTAGCGGCAATGCCACTGTGCCTAACAGAATGATAAGAAAAGCAGCCGCAAATTGAGGGGCGACTTTAGCTATTCCACCCATCTCGTGCATATCCCTGGTATTCATCCGCCGGATAATAATGTCCAGAACGAAAAACAATCCCACTACATTAATACCGTGATTTAACATCTGTATCATCGCGCCCTGAACACCCTGAACATTCCATGCGAATATTCCCGCTGCAATCAGACCAACGTGAGCAATGGAAGAATAAGCAACCAACCGTTTTGCATCATTCTGAGTAAATGCGATGATTGAGGCATACACAATTCCTATTATAGAAAGAACCATTGCCGTTTGCCCCCATTCCAAAAATCCGAGCGGAGCTACCGGTATTAACCATCTTATCACGCCATAAACACCCATTTTCAACATGATACCTGACAAGAGCATTGTACCCGTTGTCGGAGCTTCTGTATAGGTATCCGGCTGCCAGGTATGAAATGGAAATACAGGCATCTTGATAGCAAAAGCCAGGAAAAAGGCCCAAAAAATCCACCCCTGAGTATAAGTATCCAGGTTCAAATCATATATTGCAGCAATATCATACGTCTTTCCGGGAGTTTGCAAATACAGATAGATAATAGCGATCAGCATGATCAAACTTCCCCCGATCGTATAAATGAAAAATTTAAGGTTTACCCGTATCCGGTTCTCACCTCCCCATAATCCGCAGATAAAATAGATCGGAATTAAAGCAGCTTCCCAGCCAATATAAAACACGAATGCATCAAGCGCTGTAAAAACCAGCAACAATCCGCTTTGCATAAATAATATCAACCCATAAAATGCATTTGGATTTTTATATTGATGCTCAAAACTTCCCAATATTATAATAGGAACCAGTAGGTTAGTAAGAATAACGAGGATCATGCTGATTCCATCGATACCTGCTTTAAAATGAATACCTAACTGTTCTATCCATGGAACATCAATAATAAATTGAATTGTTGCATCTGGAGTGAAACGCAGAAGCAGCGACACGGTATGAAGTAAGGAAATGCAAGACCAGATCAGAGCGCCATATTTCACACTTTGCGTTCTTGCAAATGATGCGATGATAGCACCTGCTAATGGTAAGAGTATGAGTAATATAAGATCCATCAATATTATCTAATCCCTGACTTAATAAGTTTTATAAAATGCATATACTATAATTCCTGCAATGGAAATCACCATAACAAAAATGTAGAAGCCTATATTTCCTGTCTGCAATAAGCGCAAACCTTTGCTTGATTCCAGCGCACCTTTACCAAACCCGTTTACTATGCCATCAATCCCGGCTTTATCTATCACTTTAAAGAAAAAGGAAGATAGCGTATCAAGGGGACGGATAATGACGGCGTTGTAAATTTCATCGATATAAAACTTATTATACGATAGATTTGCCAGGGCAGGCCGCTGAGCTCCATCTGCTACGGGTACGCGACCTGATCTTACATAGCGGCTATATGCAAGCAAAGCAGCAATTAGTGCACCAGCTACAGAAACAGCCATTAATATGTATTCAGTCGCGTGATCTAAATGTAGTACGCCCGTTTTACTGGTTGACACTTCAAAAACAGGAGATAAGAAACCAGCCAGCCAATGACTACCTCCCAAGACTTCAGGAACACCTATAAATCCTCCGATCACCGAAAGAATCGCAAGTACAATTAATGGAATGGTCATTGATTTAGGCGATTCATGCAAATGATTAGCTTGTTCCTGCGTTCCACGGAAACTCCCGAAGAAAGTAAGAAACATCATGCGGAACATATAAAAGGCTGTCAGCATGGCGCCAATTACACCTATAACCCATAAAACCTTATTGTGCTCGAATGTATGAGCTAATATCTCATCCTTAGAGAAAAATCCCGAAAATGGAGGCAACCCGGAGATTGCTATGGTTCCCAATAACATTGTGAAAAATGTAACAGGTAGCTTTTTTCTTAATCCGCCCATTTGGCGCATATCCTGCTCATTAGTCATTGCATGTATTACTGACCCCGCACACAGGAACAACAACGCTTTAAAAAATGCATGGGTAATCACATGGAAAAATGCCCCTGTGTAAGCACCAACACCTAAACCTAAAAACATGTAACCTAATTGAGAAACTGTAGAATAGGCCAGGACTTTTTTAATATCGTTCTGTGTAAGTGCAATACAAGCCGCAAGAATTGCTGTAGCTAATCCAATAATTGCAACTATATCTAATGTTAAAGGAGATAATGTAAACAAAATATTAGAGCGCGCAATCATATAAATACCTGCAGTTACCATAGTTGCAGCATGTATTAGGGCTGAAACAGGAGTAGGACCTGCCATAGCATCAGGCAGCCAGGTAAACAAAGGGATCTGTGCTGATTTGCCTGCCGCTCCAACAAATAAAAGTATCGTTATCAGCACCAGCATGTTATCACCAGAGGTCATTGAAGCAGCCTGAGGAAAGATACTGGCAAATTCAACACTTCCGAATGTGGCAAATATCAAAAATACAGCTATCAAAAATCCAAGGTCCCCGATACGGTTCATCACAAATGCTTTTTTTGCAGCACTAGCATAGGACGAGTTGGTGAACCAAAAACCAATAAGCAGATACGAGCATAATCCAACTCCTTCCCATCCTATAAACATCACAACATAATTTGATCCAAGGACCAACAACAGCATGAAGAATATAAAAAGATTGAGGTAAGAGAAAAATTTGCCAAAACCGGCGTCATGGTGCATATATCCGGTAGAATATACATGAATCAGAAATCCTATCCCGGTTACGATCAACAGCATTATACTGCTTAACGGATCTATTAAAAATGAAAATGGGATGGAAAGCGATCCGGCATTAATCCAATCAAATAAAGGAATTGTAACTGACTTTACTGAAGAAGAATTAAGTTCTAAAAATATCCCTATACTAATAATAAAAGATACCAAAACCGTGGTACATCCTATAAATCCAATAATTGCTTTAGAAAGCATATTTCTACCCAAGCCAATGAGAAGAAATCCTATTAAAGGCAATAAAGGAACTATCCAAACTAAATCTATCATAATTTATATGTCGTGTCCAACATTTTATTCAAGCCGTGAACGACTTACCACTTTAATTTGTTAAGTACATTTATATCAACGGATTGGGTATTCCGGTAAATCATTACGATGATGGCCAATCCAACAGCTACTTCCGCGGCAGCAAGCGCCATGATGAAAAA
This sequence comes from Sphingobacteriaceae bacterium, assembly GCA_036402155.1. Lineage (GTDB taxonomy): Bacteria > Bacteroidota > Bacteroidia > Sphingobacteriales > Sphingobacteriaceae > DASWTL01. Next base: position 15,782 of record DASWTL010000381.1, read on the forward strand.
TACAAAAACCTGACCTGCAGCATCACCCCGGTAAGCTGAAAATGCTGTAAGGAGAAGGTTAATCGCATTAAGCATCAGCTCAACCGACATAAAAATTATTATTGCATTACGCCGTATTAAAACGCCCATAACGCCTATGGAAAAAATGATTGTACTAAAAATCAGGTAGTGATTAAGCGGAACGCTTTGTATGGTTTGTGTAACAGTATCCATTATATGTGTTTCTGTTCTCTTTTAGCTAATAATACAGCTCCAACCATTGCTGATAAGAGTAAGATGGAAGATACCTCGAAGGGCAAAAGAAAATCACTGAATAAAACTTTACCGAGATTTTTCACCAGGCCAATACCAGGATTTACAAATACAACCGGATCAGAGATCTCAAGTGCTTTAACAGAGCCTGCTATAGTTACTAAAAGACACATACCGGCAATAACACCGGCAACTTTTAAAAGGTTAGACTTCATTGGCTCAGTTTCTTTGTTGAGATTTAACAGCATCAATACAAAAAGAAACAGTACCATGATTGCCCCCATATAAACAATAAAGTTTACTACGGCGAGAAACTGTGCATTTAAAATAATGTAATGCACTGTGAAAGTAAAAAATGTAACAATCAGGTATAGCACACTATGCACCGGGTTTTTAGAGAAAATTACCAGCAGTGAAAAGAAGATCGATAAGAATGCTACAAAATAAAATAAAGATATACCCATCTATAGTTATTTTAACCGCGCCCAAAAGCAGGGCAAAGGTATTATTTCAACGGTGGTTCTACAAGCTTATCCTTGCCGTAAATAAAATCTTTTCTCAAATAATCCGCCGGAACTATCGGACCATCCAGATAAATCGCCTCTTTCGGGCAGGCTTCTTCACATAATCCGCAGAAAATGCAGCGCAGCATATTAATTTCATAAACCGCTGCATACTTCTCTTCACGATAAAGATGCTCTTCGCCCTTTTTACGCTCTGCTGCAATCATGGTAATAGCTTCTGCAGGGCAAGATAATGCACATAATCCGCAGGCGGTGCAACGTTCCCGTCCGTGTTCATCACGTTTCAACGAGTGCAATCCACGCCAGTTCTTAGAAAACTCTCTCTCCTGTTCAGGATAGAATATTGTTTCCTTCTTTTTAAACATATGACTAAAAGTAATAGCCAAGCCTTTAATAATTGCCGGGAGATACATGCGCTCCCAGAAATTCATCGGCTTTTGCTCTAAAACTTTTTTTCTGTTACTTAATGATTCCATCTTATAAGCTAAAGGGTAAAAAGGTTAAGGGTTTACCAAACAACTCCAGCCTTTATTTACCAACTTTGTTAATTCTATCTAATTTGTACCATTAGCCTTTGTCCTTTAACCGGCTTATAGTAATTCTTTAATTGTAATAACGATTCCGGTTATCACTATGTTGGCAATAGCCAGCGGTATTAATATTTTCCATCCCAGGTTCATCAACTGATCATAACGGAAACGAGGAACTGTCCACCGTACCCACATAAAAAAGAAGATGAAGAAAAAGATCTTAGCTAATAAAACTGCTACGCCCACAAGCGGCCCCCAGGTTGGACCAAGAATAGAATTTACCCAATCCATACCGGGATAATTATATCCACCAAAATAAAGCGTAGCCATTACAGCTGATGATATAAACATGTTTATATATTCTGCAAAAAGGTACGCGCCCATTTTAAAGCCAGAATATTCTGTGTGATAGCCCCCTACAAGCTCGTTCTCACTTTCAGGAAGGTCAAATGGGGTACGGTTACACTCAGCAAACGCACACACCAGGAAAATAAGAAAACCTAATGGCTGATAGAGAACATTCCATTGCCAGGCATGCTGCTGTTCTGCGATCTCTTTCATGCTGAGGGTATTGGTCATCATTAAAAGAGCGATGAGGGATAATCCCATAGCAACTTCATAACTTATATTTTGCGCGGCAGCCCGGATAGAGCCCATTAACGCATACTTGTTATTTGACGCCCATCCCCCGATCATAATACCGTAAACACCTAATGAAACTATTCCAAAAATATAAAGGATACCCACGTTAATATCTGTAACCTGCAGCGGTACAAGACGATCTCCAACCTGGATACTTTGCCCCCAGGGAATTACAGCGCTGCCTAATAAAGCGGTAAAAAGTGCCAGGGAAGGACCCAAAATAAAAAGGAACCGGTTTGACGCTGTGGGAATAATTTCTTCCTTAAAGAACATTTTTAACCCATCTGCCAGCGGCTGAAACATCCCACCGGGTCCCGCACGGTGCGGACCAACCCGATCCTGAAGAAACCCTGCTATCTTACGCTCAGCAAGAGTTGAATAGGCAGCAATCCCCAGGCTAACGGCGAATACCACAGTTACTAGTATAAATTTTTCTATTACAAACGCTAATTCCATCAGAATTTAGTTGCTCTTTCGAATTGTTCTTTATTTGATTCCTGTAAAGCAGGATTTGGCTCTATAACAGGCAACGGTTTTAATGTTTCATAGTGATTAGCTGAGATCACCGATTGCTGCGAAATATGCCGCGGACCCTCAATCACCCAATCACTGGTTTTTTTAAATTCAAACCGGCAGTCATTACATATAAACTCTTCTGCCTCGCCGAACTGATCCTTTCTTGAAGTTACACGTAATACTTCATTACCCTTTTCCCATAAAGTTACCTTACCACTGCATTTAGGGCAATCGCGATGAGCGTCTACAGGCTTTGTGAACCAAACACGATTCTTAAACCTGAAGGTACGATCAGTTAAGGCGCCTACGGGACATACATCGATCATATTACCAGAAAAATCATTATCGACAGCTTTTTCGATATAAGTTGATATTTCAGAAGCATCGCCCCGGCCCAAAATTCCATGGATACGATGATCCGTGATCTGATCTGCAACATACACACAACGATAGCATAAAATACATCTGTTCATGTGTAACTGTATTTTATCACCTATATCAATACGCTCAAACGTGCGTCTTTCAAATTCATAACGTGTATCAGCTACGCCATGCTCATAACTAAGATCCTGTAAATGACATTCGCCAGCCTGATCGCACACAGGGCAATCCAACGGGTGATTGATCAATAAGAACTCTACTACACCCTTACGTGCTTCAAGTACCTCGGGCGAGGTAATATTTTGCACTTCCATACCATCCATTACTGTGGTACGGCATGAGGCGACAAGCTTTGGCATTGGCCGTGGGTCTTTTTCAGAGCCTTTTGATACCTTCACAAGGCATGTCCGGCATTTACCGCCGCTGCCTTCCAGCTTAGAATAATAGCACATAGCCGGAGGAACAATCTCCCCGCCGATCTGCCTTGCAGCATTCAGTATGCTTGTGCCCGGCTCAACTTCAACCGGAATTCCATCTATTGTTACTTTAACTTTATCCATGTTAAAGACCTCTCTTTTTAATCATGCGCTGAATTATTTCAGCATTTTACTTGGCTCCTGAATAGTCCAGAAGATATTAATTATACGATTCTTCAACTCCGCTCAGCATGGCCGCTTAATTTGAAACAGCCTCAACTGCAGGCAATGGATCCGCATAATGGGCCAAGCCGTAATTTCGCTCCATCGCTTCTTTTGCATGGGTAACATGCCATTCAAATTCATCACGGAAATGACGTATTGCACTGGCAACCGGCCACGCAGCTGCGTCTCCAAGAGGACAAATTGTATTACCTTCTATTTTTTTGGCAACATCAACCAATAAATCGATATCACTCATTTTACCATGTCCATATTCCAACCGATGTAATACTTTCTCCATCCACCCGGTTCCCTCCCGGCATGGTGAACATTGTCCGCAACTTTCGTGATGGTAAAAGCGGCTGAAATTCCAGGTATTTCTTACGATGCACTGATCCTCATCAAACGCAATGAATCCACCGGATCCCAGCATAGTTCCGGAGGCAAAGCCACCATCAGCCAATGATTCGTAGGACATCAATCTCGGTTGGTTATTTATTGTCTTTAGAATCAGGTTAGCAGGAAGAATTGGAACGGACGACCCTCCGGCCACAACTGCTTTCAAACGTTTACCATTGGCAATACCGCCGCAATATTCATCAGAATATATAAACTCTTCTACGGGAAGGCCTAGTTCTATTTCATAAACTCCGGGTTTATTTAAATTTCCGGATGCCGAAATAAGTTTAGTTCCTGTACTTCTTCCCAAACCTATTTTCGAGTATTCCTCCCCGCCATCATTAATGATAGAAACTGTTGCAGCAATAGTTTCAACATTATTCACCACCGTTGGGCAGTTATACAAACCAGAAATGGCCGGAAATGGTGGCTTAATACGTGGATTCCCACGTTTTCCTTCAAGAGATTCAATCAGTGCAGTTTCTTCTCCGCAAATATATGCTCCGCCACCAGGCTGAACATACAATTCAAGGTCATATCCACTACCTAAAATATTCTTCCCTAAAAACCCGGCATTCTTTGCTTCAGCAATAGCTTTTTCAAGTATCCTGATCTGCGGCATCATCTCGCCGCGAACATATATGTATGACACATTAGCACCTAATGCATAGCTGGAGATGATCATCCCCTCAATGAGCAGGTGAGGGATATATGTCATCAGATACCGGTCTTTAAAGGTTCCCGGTTCTGATTCGTCAGCATTACACACCAGGTAACGCGGAACACCTTCCGGCTTTGCCAGAAAGCTCCACTTCATCCCCGTAGGGAATCCGGCACCACCGCGGCCTCTTAAACCCGATGTTTTAACTTCCTCAAGTACATTTTCAGGAGAAAGTGTTTTAACAGCTTTCTCCACTGCACGGTATCCACCATTTTGGCGATACACATCCAATGTGTTGATTCCGGAGACGTTTATATGTTCTAATAAAAGTTTGCGAGCCACAATTAACTGTTTTGAGCAGGTTTATCTGCTGTTGTTAATTTTAAATTTTCTACTAATTCATCTATCTTACTTTCAGTAAGATTCTCATAAAATGTATACTCGGGTCCTATTTGCAATACGGGAGCCATACCGCATGCGGCAAGACATTCAACACCTCTCCAGCTAAATAATCCATCTTCCGTAACCTGGCCTTCTTTTACCTGGAGCTTTTCTTCAATGTACTTCATTATTTTTTCAGCCCCTACCAAACAACATGGTCCTGTACGACAAACTTCAAGTACATATTTTCCCTGAGGTTTTAAGAAGAACATGGTATAGAATGTTGCTACTTCATAAACCTCAATTGGCTGAATATTTAAATATGCAGCAACTTTATCCATAGCTTCTGAGCTAACCCAGCCAAATTCCGCCTGTACCAGATGAAGGATAGGCAGTAATGCCGATTTTGATTTGCCTTCAGGATACCGGCTAACTATTTCATTGAACTGTGAAATCAGCTCAGGGGTAAAAATAACTTCTTCAGACTTTGATATACTAAGCATCTAATTCTCCTGCAATAACATTTAAACTACTGAGGTTTATAATGGCATCCGAAAGCAACATACCAGAGCTCATTGGGGCATACATCTGGTAATTAATAAAACTTGGTCTTCTAAAATGTAAACGATAAGGAGTCCTTCCGCCATCATTTACCAGGTAAAAGCCCAGTTCGCCGTTACCACCTTCAACACAATGATAAACTTCTGTTTTAGGGGTATCTATTTCACCCATCACAATCTTAAAGTGATAGATGAGTGCTTCCATATTATTATAAACCTCTTCTTTTGGAGGCAGATAAAATTCAGGAACATCGGCATGAAAAACGCCCTTAGGTTCCTTATCAATTTTTTGAAGCGCCTGCTCTATAATACGCAAACTCTGCCACATTTCTTCATTTCTAACCAGGTAGCGGTCATAAACATCCCCGGTTTTTCCCACCGGGATGTCAAAATCAAAATCCTGATAAGAAGAATAAGGTTCGTTAACCCGTACATCATAATCAACTCCCGCCGCACGTAGAATTGGTCCGCTCCAGCTATAGTTCATCGCAGTTTCAGCATCAACTGCTGCAACTCCAACAGTACGGTCCATAAAGATCCGGTTACGGTTAAACAGCGTTTCAAACTCTTTCAGAATTGGCGGAAAATCACGAAGGAACTTCCTTATTTTGGCGAAGGCGATTTCATTAAAATCACGCTCAAAACCACCAATACGACCTATGTTTGTGGTTAATCTTGCCCCGCAGACTTCCTCATAAATTTCATAAACATGCTCCCGCTCTTCCATCAGGTAAAGAAAGCCTGTATAAGCTCCTGTATCAACGCCAAGGATACCGTTACAAATCAAGTGATCTGTGATACGGGCAAGCTCCATGATAATAACACGAAGATAATCGACACGTTTTGGTGTTTCAATACCCAATAACTTCTCCACCGTCATATGCCATCCCATATTATTAATTGGTGATGAGCAATAATTTAACCGGTCTGTTAAGGGTGTGATCTGGTAAAAGGGGCGATGCTCGGCAATTTTTTCAAATGCCCTGTGTATATACCCAATAGTTGAAACTCCACTTACAATTCGTTCTCCATCCATTTCCAGAATATTCTGGAACACACCATGGGTTGCAGGGTGTGTTGGACCAAGATTTAATGTATTGGTTTCCTTAAACTGATCTATATCGGTTGCGAATGGATTCATTATCTTCCAAAGAAAAATTCTTTTTTATCTACACGGTTAGGGTCTTCCAGCGGAAATTCTTTACGCATTGGAAAAACCTCCATGTCATCAACATTCAGGATGCGCTGCAAATTCGGGTGACCTGTAAAGATAATCCCGAAGAAGTCATATGTTTCCCGTTCCATCCAGTCTGCTCCATGCCATAATGCTGTAGCAGATGGAATTTCCGGATTAGTGGCATTTAAAAATACTTTTATCCGAATACGCACATTATTCGTAAAACTATGCAGGTGGTAAATAACACCTAGAGGAAGGTTCTCTTCCGGATAATGGATGCCTGTAATATCAGTAAGATAGTTAAATGCCAGTTGCTTATCATTTTTTAAAAAAGCAAGCAGCTCTGATATCGTTTCTTTTGTAGTCTCAAGTGTTAACAGGCCATAAGGTTCTGAAGGAACAGAGATCCGTTCGCCAAAGGCAGCTGTAAGCTTTTGTAAAACTTCCTGATTACTAATTTTACCCATTACAGGATTCCATATTTTGTTAATAATTCCTGGTATTCAGGACTATTTCTCCGTCTTAAAGATTCATTTTTTACCAGATCCTGCACCTTCATAATTCCATCCAGAAATGCTTCCGGACGTGGAGGACAGCCCGGCACATATACATCAACAGGTATTATTTCATCAATACCCTGCAGAACAGAATAGGTGTCGAATATACCGCCGCTTGAAGCGCATGCTCCAACTGCCACAACCCAACGGGGTTCAGCCATTTGTATATAAACTTGTTTAAGAATCGGCCCCATCTTCTTTGCTATGGTTCCCATTACCAGTAACATATCTGCCTGCCGTGGCGAAAAAGATGGCCTTTCAGCACCAAAACGAGCTATATCGTAATGAGAGCCCATGGTAGCCATAAATTCAATACCGCAACAAGAAGTAGCAAAAGGCAGTGGCCATAATGAATGAGAGCGTGCCAGCCCTATCACTTTATCAAAAGAAGTTGCGAAAAACCCTGACCCTTCTACTCCAGGAGGAGATTCCACTAATTTAACTTCGCTCATATTTAGCCCTTTCAACTGACATATCCCAATATGGAATAAGCCGCAAATTTACAATTAATAAACTCTTTTTCAGACCGAATGGTATAGGATTTTAAAAATAATATCAATCCCAATGCAAGGCGCCCTTTTTAATGATGTAGATGAAACCCAACAATAAAGTACCCATAAAAACGAACATTTCAATTAAGCCGTTTACGCCAAATTCTCTGAAATTAACGGCCCATGGATACATAAAGATCACCTCAATATCAAACAGAACAAACAGGATGGCAACGAGGAAATATTTAATTGAAAAAGGCTGGCGTGCGTTACCCACAGAAGGGATCCCGGACTCGAAAGAGACCAGTTTATCGGCAGTCTTCCGTTTAGGGCCTATTAAATGAGTAAGAACCATCGTAAAACCTACAAATCCAAGCGCTACTACCATCTGAAAAATAATAGGCAGGTAATTAACCGGTGTACTTTGAACTTCCATATCGGCTGCAAATATAAAAAACAGAGCCGGCAATAGTTGCCAGCTCTGCAAATTTTCTTTAGTAGCTTATACTATTTATTCGCTTGCTCTATTTGTTTCAGAACCCCCGTGGCATAGCCGTCCTGAGGATCAAGCTCCACTGTTTTCTTAAAATATGATTTCGCTTTTTCTAGATCTGTTTTTACATAGTATGCTCCAAGATTATTATAAGCCTCTTTAAGGTTGTTCTTAGTACCTGCCGACATTGTACCACCTTTAGCAGTTACAAGTTCAATATACTTTTCATAATCAGGTACCATTAATCCTTTTGGATTTTCAGGATCATCTGAAAGCCTCTTTACGCGGGCTCTGAGAACGTATAATATCTCAGTAGTGGGAGCTTTTTGAATAACATGACTGAAAGCAGAATCGGCTCTAACCAGTAATGCTTTATCAGGATTCTGATTCCCCTGAGCCTTGAAAGCATAATCATAATAATATGCTAAACCCATGTTCAAATGATCATTAAGATCTGTTTTTGAATCAGGATTAGTTATTGCGATTTCATACGCCTGCTGTGCTTCAGGATATCTTTTTGCTTCATAAAATCCTTTAGCAATATCACTCATTACCGCAATATTGGTCGAATCCATCTCAATAGCCTTCTTAATATTTGCAAAACCTTCTGCAGTGGCAGTTGAGTCTGCTTTAAGCTGAGCTTGCCCTAAATACAAATAATCCAATCCCAGAACTCGCTTGCTATCTACTTTGGCTATAAAATCCTTAATCGCTTTTAAACTTTCAGAATAATTTCCGTTCTCATAAGCTGCATAGCCCAGGTAACGGTAAATACGTGGATTAGCTTTATCCAGTTGGGCCATCGCGGCAGCTTCCTGCTGCAAGGTTTTGTAATCTTTGGCAAGGATCAGGAAATCCGCATAACGCATTCTTGACTCTATAGATTTATCTGTAAGATCAATATATTTTTTATAATAATCTAATGCCTGCTTTATTTTAGCATCCCATTCCTTTGGATCATTATAAGCCCACTGATAATGTGTTTCTGCAAGCTCGCGATATGCGGGCGCATAATTTGGATTAATCGCCAATACATTATTGAATTCATCAATAGATTCTTTCCATGCCTGTGATCCTTTATTAATCAAGCCCAATGCAATCTTAGCACGTAACAAGGTATTATCTAATTCAAAGGCAGTGCGGTAATTGCTGTATGCCTCACTATTTTTTTTCATCCCAAGATAAGCATCACCAAGAGCAAGATAAATGTTAGCGTCTTTCTCATTTACCGCTTTCGCTTTTTCAAGGAAAGTAATAGCCTTCTCATAGTCTGGCGATATAACTTTAGGATCAGTTGGTTTAGGAGCATCTATATATGCCCGTCCAACATATAAATAAGGAAGGTATTCTTTCCTTTTGAGAGAAGCCACTGCCTTGTCAAAGTGGGCCTGGGCGCCGGAAACGTTTTTAGCATCCAGCTCAACAGAGCCTAAGCCTATATAATTTAAAGCATACTCATCATCTGCTGCAATACCTTTGTTAAAGGTGGCTTTAGCTGAATCAGCATAATCCTGTTCGAGGTATACATTACCCAGGAAAAAATAATTCTCTGCTTCTGCCGGCTTAGAACTTATTAAGCCTTTTAAAATTGTTTTCGCCTTCTGGTATTGCTCAGCGTCGATTGCTTTGAGAGCATCACTAGTGCTTTGTGCAAAACCCGAAGAACCCATCACCAAAATCAACCCAAAAGTTGCTTTAATTGCTTTTTTAATCATTTCCATCTGGTTCTATTTTAATCTGTTTTCTAATTATAATTTCCCTTGGGGGAATACTATCAGGTACTAACCCTGATTTTAATACAATACGTTGCCCTATGTCACCTGCAAGAAAAGATGCAAAGCCAGAACCTAATCCAGGTCTGCCCTGACAGTTTATTATATACAAGTCACGTGTTAATGGATATAAACCCAAAGCTATATTACTTTGTGTTGGTTTATAAAAATTATCTGCCCCTTTTTTTCCAGGCACATTCTTAACAGCTATTACCTTTAACTCTTTAACAATCCCTTCAAGTTCTGTTTCAGGATGCTTTAACCAGTTAACCCCAACAACACCAATTACACCAGGATGCTCATGTACATACCTGATTACTTCAGGGTTGGATTTCATCGCATAAACTCCGGTTGAAGGGAGTGTTTTAACAGCTGCCAGTTCTTTCAAATAACGCACAGTACTCGAGTTTGCGTTATCAAATACCAAACTCTTTATTCTTCCCGGATTGCCCTGTAACGTATTCAATATATCATCTACCTGTACCGTTGAATCTACATTGGATCTATGCGTAATTAAAGCAATTCCGTCTATAGCAAAACGGTTAACCCTGATCTTTATTTTTTTACTCTCATAAAACCTGGCCTCTTCAGGCTTTAATTCACGTGATAATACCGCTATCCGGACACTATCTGATAAAAACAAATTTAAAAGTTCAGTCTCAGGTTTGTATAACGCTTCAATTTTAGCTTTTGTATAGGTATTCTCAAAAACGTATATCTGATCTTCAATGATCGGCTCAAATGATTCATCAACCAGAATTTTCATCACACCGGTTGTAAATGTTTGATCAACGGCTGCAGGCTCGCTTCCGCAACCATATACCAATGAGATGGCCAATAAATGATATACTAATCTGATCCGCACTTAATCCTTTTCTTTTAAAACATTATAAAATCTAAAAAAAGAATATCCTATTAACAAAACGCCAAATGCAATTCTATATGGGAGATCAAGCTGTATAGGAAAATCCTTCCAAAAGATAACTGCTATTCCCATTACAAAATAAAGTATAAAGAACGCTACCCTTAAAATAAACAGAAATCGCTTTAAGGGCGATTTCTGATTCTGTCGGTGATTATAACCTGACATTATTGCCCTGCTAACTGGAAGGATAGTGGAATGGTGTACTGAACCCGCACCGCGCGTCCGTTTTGTATACCTGGTTTCCATTTGGGTGATTTTTTCAATACCCTAACGGCCTCTTCATCAGTTCCATAACCCAATCCGCGCAATACTTTGATGTCTGTTAACTGACCATCCTTTTCTACAACGAATGATATAAACACCCGACCTGAGATATTATTTTCACGGGCCATTGGAGGATATTGGATGTTCTTTGACAGGAAATTACCAAAAGCTTTCTCGCCACCCGGAAATTCAGGAAGTACTTCCACGCTGGCAAAGTCTCTGATACTATTGTCCTCAACTATTGCTGCTGCTTTTGGAGCTTCACCAACTGGCTCATCAATGCGGATCTCTGCATTTGGATCTCCTTCAATTGTTTTCTGACCGGGATCAGCCACCTTAAGTTCTTCAACAGTTGGAGGTTCTTCATCACGCACCTGCTCAGCCGGTACAACTACCGGAGGCGGGAACTTGATCTGATCCACTTTGGGTCTGGGTGGCTCGGGTGGAGGAGGCGGCGGAGGTGTGTCTTCGTTTATAGGCGGAGGAGGCGATAAAACCACCTCGGTTTGAATTACCTTCTCCTCAGGTATCGCATCCGACACAAGCTTGGCGACCAATGGAGCGGTAACTGCAGCGATAAAAAGTACCGCCCCAATAATCAACGCTTTGGACGTTGTCTTGGAGTTATCTTTGC